>NZ_JBEOVM010000018.1:0-90956 GCF_040295505.1 Streptomyces sp. NPDC002790
TACGGCCACGGGGCTCCGCCCCGGACCCCGCGCCTCAAACGCCGGCGGGGCTTGATTTTGCCGCAGGGGCTTGATCTATCAATCCCCTGCGGCGATTGAGCAGGCCCACCCGGCAGGACTGCTTATAGCCCCTGCGGCGATTGAGCAGGCCCACCCGGCAGGACTGCTTATAGCCCCTGCGGCGATTGAGCAGGCCCGTCCGGCAGGACTTTCGGGAAGGGGTGGGGTGGGGGGATGTCACGGCTCCGGGCGGAACGCCTCGTCGAGGAAGTCGTAGGGCTCCCGCGGCGCCTCCGGCGAGGTGACCACTTCCAGGCCGGCCTCGGGCACCGGGGCCTGCTCCGGCTCCGGGTCGACCTCGGTGGGCCGGTTACGGCGCTCCCGGCACCACCACACCCCCGAAGCCACCGGCACCCCCACCACGCAGACCCACCCCGCCGCCACCACCCCGGTCACCCACCCCACCGGCCCGAACTCCGCAAGCGCCGACCGGCCGAGGGCCCCACCGGCGGCCCCCGCCAGGCACCCCATCACCACCCCGCACAGCCCCCCGGCCACAGCCACCGCGCCCGCGGTCCGCCGCCACGACCACCCATCCCCCGCCGCCACGACGAACCCCGCGACGACCACTCCCGCCACCACCGGAACCGCCCCCACGGCCCACGTCAGCGGCGACCCGTCCCCCGCCTTCGGCACCGCCACCAGCAGCGGAAACGCCGGCAGCATCGCCGCCCCCGAGCTCCCCAACGGCCCCACGGTGTGCCCGACACCGAGCACGACCCCGGGACCGAGCCCGTACGCGACCCCCCAGATCGCGGCGTTCGGCACGAGCCCCGCGCACAGCAGCAGCACCGCGAGCCGCCCCGACCAGGCCCCCGTGAGGTGCAGGAACGACTCCCGCACCGCCTCCCCGTGCCACACCAGCATCCCGGCCACCAGCAGCGCCCCGCCCGCGACCAGCGCGAGCACCCCGGCCAGCGCCGCCCGCACGGCGACCGGCGCCACCTCCCGTACGAACCCCTCCGGGATCAGTCGCGCCAGTCGACCCGGCAGCGGTCCGTACGGCCGCCCGTGCGCCGTCCACACCCCGAAGCCCGCCGCGGCCACCGGGAGCACGACCAGATGCGCCACACAGCTCACCCACGAGGGGCGCAGCTCTCCGCCAGCGCAGTAGTACGTCGCGGCGGCCGCCACCGACAGATAGCCGACCGCCACACCGGCCCAGACGCCCGCCACGGCCTCGGACTCCTCCGCCGCGTCCCGCGCCGCCCGGTGCACCAGCCACACGGGCAGCGCGAGCAGCAGCAGAGGGCTGACTCCCAGCGGTACGGGGATCCCTGACAGGGTGTCCGTTCTGATCACCTCGGCGCCGTGCGCCAGGATCCACAGCGCGGCAGCGGTGTGCAGCGCACCGCCGGGCCCACTGTCGGGGAACGGCGAGCTGATCCACAGCACCATCACGAGCACGGCGCACGCCCCGAGCCCGAGCCCCGCCGCGAGGGCCCCGCGCAGCGCGCCGCGGACGGGGCCCGGGGCCCTTTCCCGCAGCCGGGTCAGGAGCAGGGGCAACGAGAGTCCAAGGCCGGTCATTTGGGTCACCGGACCATGCTCCCAACGACACGCCCTTACCTCGCGCAACAGGCGAAGCCCGGATGTGTCGCACAAGATACGTTTATGTTCTTTTTGGCACGAAAGGGTGTGTGGAGTTCACGATGACGCAGGGCGCTGCCTCCCCACTGCCGCCGCCCAAGGAGCGCCGTAGGCTCCGCGAGGCCGGCTCGCTCTCCCGTGACCAGGTCGCCGAACGGGTCGGCGTGACGAGCGAGACCGTCCGCCGCTGGGAAGCCGGCCGCACCACTCCAAAGGGTCAGAAGCGGGAGACGTACGCACGCCTCCTCGCGGAACTGACCACCACGGAGGAGCCGACCCCGGCGACGACGGCCCCGACGACAGCGAAGCCGGCCCCGAAGGCCGCCGCGGCGATACAAGAACCCGCGCCGCCGACAGCCGGGGCGACCGCCACCGCCACGGCCGTGGCGGAGCCGGAACCCGTCACGGCACCGCCCCGTGCCCGTACCGCCGCCGAGGCCTTCGACGCGCTCTACACGCACGCCGCGCCGTTCCTCGTCCGGCAGACCTATCTGCTCACCGGCCGCAGGATCCTCGCCCGCGAGGCCGTCGAGCGCGCCTTCCAGCAGGCCTGGCAGCAGTGGCCCGAGGTGGCGGTCGACCCGGACCCGGCGGGCTGGGTGCGCGCGGCGGCGTACGAGTACGCGATGTCGCCGTGGCACGGCCTGCGCCCCGGCCGCCGTGAGCCGGAGGCCCCGCCGGCCACCCCGGAGGACCGCGAGCTGCTCGGCGCGCTCCTCGACCTGCCGCCCGTCTACCGGCGCACGCTGCTGCTGTACGACGGGGTGGGCCTGGACCTGCCGGAGACCGCGGCGGAGACGGAGGCCAGCACCCCGGCCGCCGCCAACCGCATCCTGCACGCCCGTGAGGCGGTCGCCGGGCGGCTGCCCGACCTCGCGGTCCCCGAGCAGCTGCACCGGCGGCTCACGGAGCTGGCGGGCTCGGAGAAGCTGGACGCGCCCGTGTCCACGGTCGTGCGCAGCGGCGGCGAGCGGCGGACCCGGTTCTGGACGCGGGCCGCGGTCGCCTTCACGGTCTTCATCATCGGGGCGACGGCGCTGACCCTGCGGGTGGCGCCCACGCACTACGAGCCGGTCCCTGCACCGGGTTCGCCGGTCGCCGGCGTGCCACCGCTGACCGGTCCCGAACCGCTGACACCGGCGGACCTGGAACTCCGCAAGGAGCTGCGGGACCGGCTGACCGGCGGACCCGAGCGGCTCGCGCCGAGGACCGAATAGCGCGCACGTGGCGCAACGCCAGTGGGCCCGCACCGTCACCGGTGCGGGCCCACTGAGCTGCGTAAGGCAGCTGGTTACGAGAGGATCTCGCGCGCCAGCTTCGCCGTCTCGGTCGGCGTCTTGCCGACCTTGACGCCGGCGGCCTCGAGGGCCTCCTTCTTCGCCTGCGCGGTGCCGGAGGAGCCGGAGACGATGGCGCCGGCGTGGCCCATGGTCTTGCCCTCGGGCGCCGTGAAGCCCGCGACGTAGCCGACGACCGGCTTCGTCACGTTGGCCTTGATGTAGTCGGCCGCGCGCTCCTCGGCGTCGCCGCCGATCTCACCGATCATGACGATCAGGTCGGTCTCGGGGTCGGCCTCGAACGCGGCGAGCGCGTCGATGTGCGTCGTGCCGATGACCGGGTCGCCACCGATGCCGACGGCGGACGAGAAGCCGATGTCACGGAGCTCGTACATCATCTGGTACGTCAGCGTGCCGGACTTCGAGACCAGGCCGATGCGGCCCGGCTTCGTGATGTCGCCCGGGATGATGCCGGCGTTCGACTGGCCCGGCGTGATGAGGCCGGGGCAGTTCGGGCCGATGATGCGGGTCTTGTCGCCCTTGGACTTGGCGTACGCGTAGAACGCGGCCGAGTCGTGGACGGCGATGCCCTCGGTGATGACGACGGCGAGGGGGATCTCGGCGTCGATCGCCTCGACCACGGCGGCCTTGGAGAAGGCCGGCGGGACGAAGAGGACGGACACGTTGGCGCCCGTCTTCTCGATCGCCTCGGCGACCGTGCCGAAGACCGGGATGTCGTTGCCGTCGATGTCGACGGACGTACCGGCCTTGCGCGGGTTCACACCGCCGACGATGTTCGTGCCGTCGGCGAGCATGAGCTTGGTGTGCTTCATGCCCGTGGCACCGGTCATGCCCTGGACGATGACCTTGCTGTCCTTGTTGAGGAAGATAGCCATGGCTGTTTAGTCCCTCGTCCTTACTTCGCGGCCGCGAGCTCGGCGGCCTTGTCGGCCGCGCCGTCCATGGTGTCCACGCGCTGCACCAGCGGGTGGTTGGCGTCGGAGAGGATCTTGCGACCCAGCTCGGCGTTGTTGCCGTCGAGGCGGACGACGAGCGGCTTCTCGACCTTCTCGCCCTTCTCCTCGAGGAGCGCCAGCGCCTGGACGATGCCGTTGGCGACCTCGTCGCAGGCGGTGATGCCGCCGAAGACGTTGACGAAGACCGACTTGACGTCGGAGTCGCCGAGGATGATCTCCAGGCCGTTCGCCATCACCTGGGCGGACGCGCCGCCGCCGATGTCGAGGAAGTTGGCCGGCTTCACGTTGCCGTGGTTCTCACCGGCGTACGCGACGACGTCCAGCGTCGACATGACCAGACCGGCACCGTTACCGATGATGCCGACCTCGCCGTCGAGCTTGACGTAGTTGAGGCCCTTCTCCTTGGCAGCGGCCTCGAGCGGGTCGGCCGCGTCCTTGTCCTGGAGAGCCTCGTGGTCGGCGTGCCGGAACTCGGCGTTCTCGTCCAGCGACACCTTGCCGTCGAGGGCGATGACCTTGCCGGAGGCGACCTTCGCGAGCGGGTTGACCTCGACGAGGAGGGCGTCCTCCTCGACGAACGTCTTCCACAGGGTCTGGAGGATCTCGGCGATCTGGTCGGCGACCTCGGCCGGGAACTTGGCGTCCGTGACGATCTTGCGGGCGACCTCGGGGGTCACGCCCTCATTGGCGTCGATCGGCGTCTTGGCGACGGCCTCGGGGCGCTCGACCGCCACCTCCTCGATCTCCATGCCGCCCTCGACGGAGGCGATGGAGAGGAAGGTGCGGTTGGTGCGGTCCAGGAGGAAGGAGACGTAGTACTCCTCCACGATCTCCGGAGCCGTCTCGGCCATCATCACCTTGTGGACCGTGTGGCCCTTGATGTCCATGCCGAGGATGTTGGTCGCGTGCTGCACGGCCTCGTCGGGGGTGGCGGCCAGCTTCACGCCGCCGGCCTTGCCGCGGCCGCCGACCTTCACCTGCGCCTTGACGACGGACTTGCCGCCGAGACGCTCGGTCGCCTCGCGGGCCGCCTCAGGCGTGTCGATGACTTCACCGGCCAGCACCGGTACACCGTGCTTGGCGAAGAGGTCCCTCGCCTGGTACTCGAACAGGTCCACGCGCGTCCGTCCCTATCAGTGATCTCGCCGCTCTGCGCTCTGCGGTCTGCCTATCTGAGTGGGCGTGCCGCGAGGGGCAACGTGACTCCGCTGTCACACGTGACGAGTGCTGTCGCTGCTGTGCACTGCTGCCACTGAGGAGGCGTACACGGTGGCCGGGTACGCGGCATGTCCGTCTCGCAGGTTATCGCCGCTCGGCGACCGCTTCTAAATCGCAGATCACACCTGAGCGGTGATACCCATCACAGAGCGTCCCGTTTGTGGCGTTATTTACATTGCTGCCGAGGGCCCCGGGGAATGGAAACGGCCTCACCGAGCGGGGGTGCGCTCGGTGAGGCCGCAGGTCAGCGGGTGGTCACGTCCCCAAGCGGACCACCCGCCGTCATGCACGTAAAGCGACCCGATCGGACCGATGGCTTTCGGCCGTCCGGGCACCGTCGCGTCGGTCAGACGCCGGGCAGGTAGCTGGGCGCGACGGAACCGGCGACACCCTGCACACCGGTGACGGCGTTGCCCGCGAGCGGCTGGGCGTCGGCGGTCACGGTGCCGGTCAGGCCCTGCGCGAACGGGGCGACCTCGTGGGTCACGCCGCCGGCCAGCGGGGCGACGTTGTCGCCGACCACGGTCTGCGCGAACGGGGCGACGTTGTCGCCGACCAGGCCCTGCGCGAGCGGCTGGACGTCGCCGGTGACGCCCTGCGCCAGGCCCTGCGCGCTGGTGCCGACGCCGCCGACGACCGGCTGCACGTGGTCCACGACCGTCTGGACGAGCGGCTGTACCGCGCCCACGACGCCGCCCGCGAACGGGGTGACGTCATTGCCGACCACGCTCTGCGCGAACGGCGCCACGTTGTCACCCGCCACGCCCTGGGCCAGCGGCTGGACCTGGCCGGTGACACCGGTGGCGAAGGGCGCGACGTTGTCGCCGACGACGGTCTGCGCGAACGGCGTCACGTCGCCGACCGCGCCGCCCGCCAGCGTGGTCACGTCGCCGACGGCCTGGCCTGCGACCGGGAGCACGCCCTGCACGGCGGTGTTCGCGAGGGGCGGGAGCACGGCGTCGGCGGTCTCGCCGACGGCCGGGGCGGTGTTCGTGCGGACGTTGTCGACGGCGCCCTGGACCGTGCCCTGGGCGTTGTCCTGTACGTAGGCGGGGGCCTGGGCCGCCGCCTGCGTCAGCTGCTGCTGGAGCTGCGGGGCGAAGGCGTCGAGCGGGCCGAACAGGTAGTCGACACCCTCCTGGGCGTCGGCGACGTGGCCGGCGGCCTGGTCCTTGACGCCCGTGACGTCGGCGGTGTTCGGGGCCTGCACGTCCGGGGCCTGCACCTGGTGAGCGTGCGACTGGACCTGGGCCTTGGCGTGCTGGGCGGTGGCCTTGGCCTTGTTGGCGACCTGGGTGTGGTCGACCTTGTCGGTCACCTGGGTGGCGGCCTTGGCCTTGTCGGTCACCTTCGAGGTGGTGTCCTGCACGTCCGACGTCGTGTTCTGCAGGTCGGAGACCGTGTCACCGGCGACGTCCGGGACGGACAGCGAGTGGGCGGGCAGCTCGTCGGCGCTCGCGACGGCGGAGCCGAGCGCCCAGGCGCCGGAGACGCCGGCGGCTATGACGATGGAGCGGCGAATGTTCTTGTTCATGGGTACGTCAGTTCCTTCGAATTCACTTCACGACTGGGCAGACCTGTTCCACCCCCGCGTGGCAGGTCACGAGCGGGGAACTGGCTGCCCTAGCCGGGGAATTCGGGAATGTCGCGAAGCCGGTCGACCACCGGCGCGGTGCCCGCGGACGCCGTGGCGCCGGACGCGAGCAGTACGGGGGCGCGGTCGCCGAACGCGGCCGCGTGCAGATCACCGTGGCGCGAGGAACCGCCGTCGCCCGCGCTCGCACCGGCCGACGGCACACCGTCGGGACGCTGCGGCACGACGGGCGACGCGGGACGCGCCTCGGCCCGCGCGCCCGCTTCCGCCTTCTGTACGTCGCCGAATCGCGCGACGTCGTACGCCTGCGGGGCGCTCGCCGCGGCGTGGGTCCGGTCGGCGTACTCGGCGTACTCGGCGTACTCGGCCGTGCCGGACCGGTCGCCGTGCGCCGCCGGGGTGTCCGACTGCTGCGGCGTGGTCGCGGCGGGCGGTCCGGGCCGGTCCCACGCCCCGACGAGGTCCGCGACGACTCGCGTCGCCAACTCCTCGACGGGCCCCGCCACCTGGCGCACGGTGGCCCCGACCGGCGCGGTCAGATACCGCAACGCGTCGGCGACGGAACGCAGCCGCACCTGATCGCCCCCCAGCGCCTCCACCTGCTGACGCAGGGGGCCGGTGAGGTACGTCCGCACGGTGGCGGTGGCGGCGGTGGCGGTGGTTTTGGCGACGTTGGTGGCGGGAGCGGTGGGGTCGCTGGGAGCCGCGGGCCCGTCGTGCAGGTGCCGCGCCAGGCGCTTCACACCGGAGGCGGGCTTCGCCTCGGGCGAGGACTTTGCGTCGGGCGAGGTCTGAACGCCGGGGGCGTGCTCCGGTGCGGCCGGGTTCGGTGTCGGCTCGGCGGGCCGAACCGGTGCGGATGCCTGCGCGGCGGGCCGAACCGGTGCGGGTGCCTGCGCGGCAGGCCGCGCCTTCGCCCGTTCCGGCGCCGATGTCGCGGTCGACGCCGCGGTCGAGGGCCCGGGTGCGTCGGACGCCTCGGTGCTCCCGGTGGCCTCGGAGAGTGCCGGGTTCTCGCGGGGACCCGCACCGCGCAACTTCTGCACGGAATCGGCGACATGCTCCCGCACCGCCACATGCCCCGCGCCGAGCGAACCCGCGTCGGACGACAACCCGTCCGCCTGCGCCCGGCCACCACACACGATCCCGAGGACCAACAACCCACCGAACAGCAGCGCCAGTTGCAGCGCACGCCGTCCAGCCGTCGCGCGAACCGGGCGCGCGACGACGGGGGCGGGAAGTGCCATCGGGGAAGTCACGGTGGCCGAATCCTCGCATGGGGCGAGGGAGGCGGCGCAAGCCCCGTGTACCTCCGTGTTACCGATGGGTACTCATATCCGGTTCGCCGTGGGTGCACGCTTTTCCGATGCTGCGTCCGGTATCGGCAAGGGGCGTTTCTCGATGGCCGCGGCCATGACGTCGGGGAACAGATCCGGGGTGCAGGCGAAGGCCGGCGCACCGAGCCCCGCGAGCGCCGCCGCGTGCTCCCGGTCGTAGGCGGGCGCCCCCTCGTCGGAGAGCGCGAGCAGCGTCACGAACTGCACGCCGGACGCCTTCATCGCGGCGACCCGCTTCAGCATCTCGTTGCGAATGCCCCCTTCGTACAGGTCCGAGATCAGCACGACGACGGTCTCGCCGGGCCGGGTGATCTGCGACTGGCAGTACGCCAGCGCCCGGTTGATGTCCGTGCCGCCGCCGAGCTGGGTGCCGAACAGGACGTCGACCGGGTCGTCGAGCTGGTCCGTCAGGTCCACGACGGCCGTGTCGAAGACGACGAGCCGGGTCGCTATCGAACGCATGGAGGCGAGCACCGCCCCGAAGACGGAGGCGTAGACGACGGATGCCGCCATCGAGCCCGACTGGTCGATACAGAGGACGACCTCCTTCTTCACGGACTGCGCCGCGCGCCCGTAGCCGATCAGCCGCTCGGGCACGATCGTGCGGTACTCGGGCAGGTAGTGCTTGAGGTTGGCCGCGATCGTGCGGTGCCAGTCGATGTCGCGGTGGCGCGGCCGCTGGATGCGGGCGCTGCGGTCGAGGGCGCCGGTGAGCGTGGCGCGGGTGCGCGTGGCGAGCTTCTTCTCCAGGTCCTCGACGACCTTGCGCACGACGGCGCGCGCCGTCTCCTTCGTCGTCTCGGGCATCGCCTTGTTGAGCGAGAGCAGCGTGCCGACGAGGTGCACGTCCGCGTCGACGGCCTCCAGCATCTCCGGTTCCAGCAGCATCGCGGACAGCCCGAGCCGGTCGATGGCGTCCCTCTGCATGACCTGGACGACGGAGGACGGGAAGTAGGTCCGGATGTCGCCGAGCCAGCGGGCCACGGCCGGAGCGGACGCCCCGAGCCCCGCGCTGCGGCTGCCGCCGGTGGCCTGCTGCTTACCTCGGCCGGAGCCGTAGAGGGCATCGAGGGCGCCGTCCATCGCGGCGTCCCGCCCGGCGAGTTGACACCCCGTACCCTCCGCGGCATCACCACCGAGCACCAGCCGCCACCGCCGCATGCGCTCGTCCTCGGCCGTCGTGGTGGCCGGGGCGGCCGGGGCGGTCGTCGTGTCCGGGGCGGCCGGGGCGGTCGTCGTGTCCGGGGCGGCCGGGGCGGTCGTCGTGTCCGGGGCGGCCGGGGTGGGTGTCGTGGTCGGGTGGTTCGTCATCTGGCCGCCTCCGTGGGGTCGTTGGTACGCCGTCCGGGCCGCGGGTGCCGAGCGGCCGGTGCGCCGGCGCGGGTGAGCCGCTCCTGGCGGACGACGCTCGAACGGTGGGGCCGCGCACGGTGGGGCCGCTGGCCGACGCAACCGTCTCCGCCGCGCCGCCCGCGCGGTCGGCCGTCCGCTCCGGCTGCCCGGCCGCTCATCCGCCCACCCCCACCGCGTCGCCGAGGAGCAGGCGCAGCACCGGCAGCACCGCGTCCGCCCGTTCCGCGTCCAGTTCCTCCGCGAAGCCGCGCGGTCCGCCGGCGATCGGGGCCCGCCCGCCCCCGGCAGGCCCGCGTCGGACCAGCTCGCCCAAGGTCCGCCGCACGCCGGGCTCGTACGCCGAGAACGTGCGCCGCAGCAGCGGCAGTACGTCCGTGAACGCGTCGCCCGACACCCGCGTCAGCCACGCGTCGACCAGGCCCAGGAGCCGCTCGTCGTGCACCAGGAGCAGCCCGCCGCCCGAACCGCCGCCGACGAAGCCCTCGATCCACGCCGCCGCCTCGGCCGGCGCGGTGCCGGGCGAGAGCACGAGGCTCATCAGCCGGGCCGCGTCGTCCTCGTCGAGCACGCCCTCGTCGAGCAGCACCCGCGCACACCGCCCCCGGATCACCCCGGCCACACCGTCCCGCTCCGCGAGCACGCGCAGTACGGTCCGCCAGCGCCCACGCACCCCGGTGTCCTCCAGGAGCGCGACGGCCGAGTGCACCGCGTCGACGTGGCCGCGCATCTCTTCGGCCGCCTCCGCGTCGAGGCTCGCGCACGCCGGGGGCAGACCGACGAAGACGCGCTCGGCGAGGCCCGCCGCCACGTCGGCGAGCGCACCGGTGTCGGTGTCGCGCACATCGCCGTAGCGCAGAGCCCGAACCAGGGCGGGCAGGGCGCCGGCGAGGTGGCCGACGTCCGCGTCGAGGGCGGCGCGGTCGGCGAGGATCCGCATCACCGTCGGCAGCGCGTCCGCGAGCCCCGCGAGCAGGCAGACCTCGGCGAGCGCCGTGACGTCGCCGAGCGCCCTGGCCGCGACCGCGTCCGTCTCCGCCTTGACGGTCGCGGCGGAGACCACGGTCGTCCCCCACACCCCCGCCTCCGCGACCCGCACGGAAAGCTCCGGCTCCCAGCGCAGCCGCCACGACTCGCGGAAAGTCCCCGTGGAGCCGCGCGCCGATCCCGCCGGCTCGCCCCAGGCGACGCCGAGGAGCCGCAGCCGGTGCAGCAGGCGGCTGCGCGCGGCGTCGGTTTCACCCCGCAGGTCGAGGTCCAACTCCTTCTCCGCCGCGGCCGGTTTGAGCCGCAGGGAGCGCTGCTGCCGCGTGAGGTCGCGCTGCAGCGGCACCGCGGGCGCCGCCTCGGGCACCTCCCCCAGCACGTCACCGACGACCAGCTTGTCGTGGATGAGCGCCAGCGGTACGTCCGAGCCCTCGCACAGCACGGCCCGCACCGCGTCGGTGGTCTCGGTGAGCCCCGCGAGCGGCCGCCCACGCAGCACTGCGAGCGTCTCCGCGAGGCGTACGGCCTCGATGACATGGGCAGAGGACACGATGCGGTCCTCCTCGCGCAGCAGCCCGGCGACCTTGGTCAGCCAGCGTTCCACCGGCCGGTCGGGCGCGCTGAACAGATGCCCGTACCAGCCCGGCGAATCGATCCCCGCCCCGTATCCGCTGGCGCGGGCCAGGCGCCGGTGCGTCCACGGCACCCACGTCATGTCGACCTTCGCCTTCGGCAGCCCCTTGAGCAGGGCGCGGTCGGCCGCGACGGTCGCCTTCTGCCGCAGCGCGGGCACGTGCCACGCCCCACACACGACGGCCACGTCGTCCCCGAACTCGCGCTGTGCCGACCGCACTTGGAGCCGCATGTACGCCTCGCGCTGCGGATCGCGGTCGTGTCCCCCGTCCCCGCACGTCTCCCGCAGCGCGCCCATCGCCTCGCCGAGCGCGGCGAAGGCGTCGCCGTCCCGGTGCTCGACGACGTCCTCCCACCAGCGCTCCGCATCGTCGTATCCGGCGGTCTCGGCGAGCACCCCGAGGGGGTCGACGCGCAGGGAGTCCCCCTCGCCCCTGTCGTCACCGGCCTCGTCGTCCTCCGCCCGCATCGCCAGGCTGTGCGCGGCCGGCAGGTCGATGAAGCGCACCGGCACGTCGCGTCCCAACGCCCAGCGGATCGCGACCCATTCGGGCGAGAACTCGGCGAACGGCCAGAACGCCGACCTCCCCGGCTCGTCCACGACATGCGCGAGCAGTGCGACCGGCGGCCGCATGCCGGCCTCTGCGGCGAGCGACACCAGGCCGTCGGCCTCCGGCGGCCCTTCGATCAGTACGATCCGCGGCTGCGCGGCATCGAGCGCCGTGCGCACTGCGCGCGCGGAGCCGGGCCCGTGGTGTCGCACGCCGAGCAGCGCGGGCCCCGTGGCCGGTGTCGTCATGCGCTCACCTCTCGGCAGGCCCGGTAGAAGTCCTTCCAGCCGTCGCGCTCGCGCACCACGGCCTCCAGGTACTCCTGCCAGACGACCCGGTCCGCCGCCGGATCACGCACCACGGCACCGAGGATTCCGGCGGCCACGTCGGAGGGGCGCAGCACACCGTCCCCGAAGTGGGCGGACAGCGCCAGGCCGTTGGTGACGACGGAGATCGCCTCTGCGGTCGACAGCGTGCCGCTGGGCGACTTCACCTTCGTCCGCCCGTCGGCCGTCACACCGTCGCGCAGCTCGCGGAAGACGGTGACGACGCGGCGGATCTCGTCCATCCCGTCGGGAGCACTGGGCAACTCCAGAGCGCGGCCGACCTGGTCGACCCGCCGCGAGACGATGTCGACCTCGTCCTCCACGCTCGCCGGCAGCGGCAGCACGACCGTGTTGAACCGGCGCCGCAGCGCGCTCGACAGATCGTTGACCCCGCGGTCCCGGTCATTGGCCGTGGCGATGAGGTTGAAGCCGCGCACGGCCTGCACCTCCTGCCCCAACTCCGGTATCGGCAGGGTCTTCTCGGACAGGATCGTGATCAGCGAGTCCTGCACATCGGCCGGGATGCGCGTCAACTCCTCGACGCGCGCGGTCATCCCCTCCGCCATCGCCCGCATGACCGGGCTCGGCACGAGGGCGTCCCTGCTCGGCCCGTTGGCCAGCAACTGCGCGTAGTTCCAGCCGTATCGGATGGCCTCCTCCGGCGTCCCCGCCGTGCCCTGCACCAGCAGCGTCGAATCCCCGCTCACGGCGGCCGCGAGATGCTCGGACACCCAGGTCTTGGCGGTGCCGGGCACGCCGAGCAGGAGCAGCGCCCGATCGGTCGCCAGCGTCGTCACGGCGACCTCGACGAGGCGTCGCGGACCCACGTATTTCGGCGAGATCACCGTGCCGTCGGGCAGCGTGCCGCCGAGCAGATACGTCGCGACGGCCCACGGTGACAGGCGCCAGCGGGCCGGCCGCGGCCGGTCGTCCTGCGCGGCGAGCGCCGCGAGTTCCTGCGCGAACGCGTCCTCGGCGTGGGCCCGCAGCACCTCGTCCGCGGCTTGAGCCCCGCCCTGACTCCCGGTCTGGCTCTCGACGGAAATGGTCATGGCTGTCCCCCTCCAACTCGCCCAACTCACCCAGCTCGAACCCGCACGACGAGCCCTCGACCGCTCTCATCGCGTGGTGGATCCCACGGTGCACCACGCCACTGACAATCGACGTCGGCCGCGCCATCACCGCAGGTCAGACAGATGTCCGGACGGATTGTCAGTGGCGGGATCTACCGTCGAGGACATGAATCAGCTGGGGGTGCGCTGGACGACGGATCAGGTGCTCGCACTGGCGCCTGACGCCGCGTCACGCAAGGCGGGAAGCAAGCTCGGGGACCCGGGCCCGTGGTCGGGGGCCGGGAGTTCCGCGGGCGCGGAGGGTTCGGACGAGGGGGCGGTATGGGGACTGTGCAAGGGGAGCGGCAGCAAGCCGTACCAGACGATCGTGGACATCGGCGGGGGCGGCCCGGGCGCGACCGGGCCGGGGTATTCATGCAGTTGCCCGAGCCGCAAGTTCCCGTGCAAGCACGCGCTCGGGCTCTTGCTGCTCTGGGCGGGCGGCGAAGAGCAGGTGCCGGCGGGGCAGTCGCCGCCGGAGTGGGCCGAGCCATGGCTGGCGGGGCGGCAGAAGCGGGCGGAGTCCCGGCAGTCCGCGGCGTCGGCGACCGGTTCGGGCAGCGCCCCGGCGGATCCGGAGGCGGCCCGGCGCAGAGCCGAGCGCCGCGCCCAGCGGATCACGGCGGGTGCGACGGAGCTGGAGCAGCGCCTCGCCGACCTGCTGCGCGGCGGCCTCGCGCAGGCGGAGCAGTCGGGTTACGGGCTGTGGGAGGAGACGGCCGCGCGCATGGTCGACGCGCAGGCGCCCGGACTCGCCGCGCGTGCCCGGGAGTTGGGGGCGATCCCGGCGTCCGGCCCCGGCTGGCCGGTGCGGCTGCTCGAGGCGTGCGCACTGCTGCACCTCCTCGACCAGGGCTGGTTGCGCCGCGACGCCCTGCCCGCCGACCTGGCGGCGACGGTCCGCTCACGCGTGGGCCTGCCGGCTCCGGACAGAGAACCACCGCTGCGCGACCGCTGGCTGGTCCTCTCCCAGTACGACACGGCGGACGGCCACCTCACCACGCGCCGGACATGGCTGCACGGCACGCGGAGCGCGCGCACCGTACTCCTCCTCTCCTACGGGGCGGCCGGCCGCGCCCCTGCGCTCGCGCTGCCGACGGGGCGCACGCTCGACGCGGCGGTGTCGGCATACCCGGGAGCGGGGTCCCTGCGGGCCGAGCTGGGCGAACAGTTCGCCTCGCCGGAGTCGGACGGCCCACGCCCCAAGGGAGTCGACGTCACCACCGGTCTCGCCACTTACGGAACGGCGCTCGCGGCCGACCCCTGGCTGGAGTCCTGGCCGGTGACGCTCGCGGAGGTGATCCCGACGCGGGACACGGACGGCCACTGGCAACTGGCGGACGCCGAAGGCAAGTCGGCACTCCCCCTCACCGCACACGCGGCGGCGTCCCCCGCCCTGTGGCGCCTGGTCTCCGTCTCGGGAGGCGCGCCGGTGACGGTCTTCGGCGAATCCGGCCCAACCGGCTTCCACCCACTGGCCACATGGACGGAGAAAACACCGGAGGTCATCCCCCTGCGCTGACACCCCGGTGCGGCACATCCAGCGGTGCCGCAAATCAAGCGATGCGGCACATCCAGCGGTGCCGCAAATCAAGCCCCTGCGGCTATTGAGCAGCGGGGTCCGGGGCGGAGCCCCGTGACCGTAACGCCGCTGCCGCCGCCCACGCCCCTGCGACCCACCGAGACCCACGGGAGGACCCATGCCACCCACCGCCACCTGGGACGACCTGGTCAGCACCGCGCTCCTCGGCACCAACCGCCGCCCCGACCACACCCCCCTCACCCTCCTCGACGAGGCCGCCGCGCAGACGGTACGACGCCGAGCCGGCCTACGCCCGGCCACAGCCGCCACCCCGCCGGACCGCACCGAGGACGACCCACGTCTCCCCCTGCCGCCCGCCGCGCGCCAGCGCCTCGCACTGCTGCTCACCGACCGCTCCAGCGGCACCGGTTCACGCCGCGGCACCGCCCCCGACCTCCTCGAACTGCTCCCGCAGTGGCTGGCCACGGCCAACTCGTACGGGTACGCGCCGCCACCCGAGCTGCTGCCCGCACTGCTCGACGCGGCGCGCGGCCGCACCGACCTGCGCCCACCGGCCCTCGCGTTCGCGGGCCCGCGTGCCCGGTGGCTGGCCCGGCTCAACCCGGACTGGAAGTTCGCGCTGCGCGCGACGCCGGGCGTCGGCGCCGTGCTGCCGGCGCCGGAGGAGAGTGAGCAGGTTCAACTACGGTGGGAGGAAGGCCTGTTCGCGGAGCGGGTGGCACTGCTCGCCTCGGTTCGGGCGCACGACCCGGCCGCGGCGCGGACGCTCCTGGCGGGGACGTGGGGAACGGAGCGCGCCGAGGACCGCCTGATATTCCTCGACTCGCTGCGCACGGGACTCGGAGACGCGGACGAGCCGTTCCTGGAGCAAGCGCTGACCGACCGCAGCAAGAACGTGCGGGCGACGGCGGCCGAGCTGCTCTCCGCGCTCCCCCGCTCGGCGCTCGCCGCGCGGATGGCGGACCGGGCGCTGACCTGGGTGGCGCTCGACCGTGCGGAAGGGGCGATCCTCGTGGAGGCGCCGCACGAGTGTGACGCGGGGATGGAGCGGGACGGCGTCGTGGCGAAGCCGCCCGCGGGGCGCGGAGAGCGTGCGTGGTGGCTCGGGCAGCTGGTGGAGGCGGCGCCGCTCGGCCGGTGGCCGGGCAGGTTCGGCGGCCGGGGCCCTGAGGCGATAGTGGCGCTGCCGGTCGCCGACGACTGGCGCGGGGAGCTGCACGCCGCGTGGTGCCGGGCGGCGGTCCGGCAGCGGGACATCGCCTGGTCGCGGGCGCTGCTCGGGGCGCCGACGGCGTCGGACGCGGCGGGGCCCGGGGCGGTGTCGCTCGCCGAGCGGGCGAAGCTGCTCGCGGCGCTGCCGGGGGCCGAACGGGCGGACTGGGTGGCGGAGTTCATCGCGGCGCACGGGCTGTCCGAGGCGTTCCAGCTGCTGGGGGTGTGCGGCACGCCGTGGACGCGGACGCTCGGGCGGTCCGTGGTCGACGCGCTGAACATCGCGCGGGACGCGGGGAGTTACCCGTGGAGCTTCAGCGGGGTGATGGGGCTCGCGGAGCGGTGCCTGGATCCCGAGGAGGTGGTGCGGCTCGACGGGCTCACGGCGGCGGTGGAGGAACCAGAGGGCTCGGCGCCCGGCGCCGGGGGGTACTGGACGGAGGCATTCCAACGCCTCGCCCGCACGCTCCGGCTCCGCCGTTCCATGCGCGACGAGCTGACCCCACCGTGTCCAGGCCCATGACCGCTGCACCGTGGCGGGGCCCGTCGTCCTCGTTGCGCCGCACCGGGGTGCCGCCTTGCCCACCCTGCCGCCCAAGGCGGCAGATTGCCCAAGGCGACGGGGCAGACGAAGCCGTGCATATCAAGCCCCTGCGGCGATTGAGCAGCGGGGTCCGGGGCAGAGCCCCGTGGCGTCAACTCCGGTGCCGACGCCGGTGCCGACGCACGAACCCCGCGGCGCGGAACCGCTCCCGTCAGCCCCCGGACGCCGCCGGCTGCCGGACGTTGGCCCGGACCCACTCCACGATGGACGCCGTCGTCGCCCCCGGCGTGAAGATCTCCGCGACACCCTTCTCCTTCAGCGGCGCAATGTCCCCCTCAGGAATGATCCCGCCCCCAAAGACCTTGATATCCGCGGCGTCCCGCTCCACGAGGAGCTCGATGACACGAGCGAAGAGCGTGTTGTGCGCGCCGGACAGGATGGAAAGACCGATCGCGTCGGCGTCCTCCTGGATGGCGGTGCCCACGACCTGCTCGGGCGTCTGATGCAGGCCCGTGTAGATGACCTCCATCCCGGCGTCGCGCAACGCACGCGCGATCACTTTGGCCCCTCGATCGTGGCCGTCGAGTCCCGGCTTCGCGACGACCACGCGGATCGGCCCGGCTGCCACACCCATCACTGCCTCCCTGAAACGACTGCTCAAGCAAAAGTTGAAGCGATTGTTCAAAAGACTGATGCCCGAAGTGAACGAACGTTATCGACAGCATCCCGCAAGCCGCCGTTTCACGGTGCGGACCGAGGGGGAAATCACACGGTGGGACACATTCGCTGCGCCCCGCGACTGCCACGGGCGGGACACACCGCCGGATCCAGGACAGGCGCGAAGGAGCCGCTTCGAGGTCGCCGCGCCACCGCGCCGACAGCCGCACGGCACGGTGGCACGGTGCTTCCGGCTGCCGTTCGGACCGATGAGTCGGCACATCGGGCACGACCGGCGCCGCGGGACCGCTTCGGTCGGCTCTCATGAGTGCACACGGGGGACAGAGGTGTCCTCCCGTGTGCCGACGGGAGGTTGACCGATGAAGGTCACGAGGACCCTGCCCTTTCGCCCCCTCTGCCACTTGCTGCCCACGAGACTGGCCGGTCTCTCGATCGCGCTCCTGAAGGCGACCGCCCTCGAACTGGCGATCCTCGCGGGCCATCTTCTCCTCTACCCCTCGGGCATCCTCCCCGAGCGGCGGCAGCCCCTGGCGCTGCCCCGCCACCCCTCGGCGTACGTCCCAGTGGCCATGGAAACGGTCACAGCGGACGAGAACTCCCCAGGAGAACCAGCAGACCCAGGAGAACTAGGAGAAGTAGGAGAACCAGCAGCAGCGGACGCACCTCGCCTGCCCGCACCGGACCAGAAGCCCCCGGTCCTCCTCCTGCACGGCTTCATCGACAACCGCTCCGTCTTCGTCCTCCTGCGCCGCTCCCTCGCGCAGCACGGCAGGCAGCACGTCGAATCGCTCAACTACTCCCCTCTCACCTGCGACATCCGGGCCGCGGCCACACTGCTCGCCCGGCACGTGGAGGAGGTGTGCGAGCGGTCGGGCCGAGACAAGGTCGACATCGTGGGGCACAGCCTGGGCGGCCTGATAGCCCGCTACTACGTGCAGTGCCTCGGCGGTGACACGCGGGTGCGCACGCTCGTCACGCTCGGCACGCCGCACGGCGGCACGCGTGTGGCGCCGCTCGCGGACGCGCACCCGATCGTCCGGCAGATGCGGCCGGGCTCGTCCGTCGTCGAGGAGTTGAAGCGGCCGGCGCCCGGCTGTCGTACGCGCTTCGTGAGCTTCTGGAGCGATCTCGACCAGTTGATGCTGCCCCTCGAGACGGCGTGCGTGGACCACCCGGACCTGCTCGCGCAGAACGTGCGGGTCACGGGCATCGGCCATCTCGCGCTGCCGGTACACCCGGCCGTCGCGATCGGCATCCGGCAGGCCCTCGACGCGGAACACGCGGAGCACGCGGGAGGAGCTCGCGCCGCCGCCAATTCCGGCGGCGGCCTGACAGTGGCCTGACCGCCGATCCGCGCCCCTGCGCAGCCATTTCGTCGAACGGGTCTCGAACCCAGGGCCAAGGAACTGTCCACAGTCCACCCAAAGGCGGCTGATTGCCCGTTTCCCCGGGTCGGGAAACCCGACGAAGATTGTCGTGCCCTCATACCGACGGGTACAGTCACCGCACTGCTCTGGCAGCCCTGTTGTCGAGGCGAAAGAGAAGTTGGTGAACGACCGCAATCCGTCGGGGACCGTGCCTAACGCGGCGTACGACGGTCACTCCGCGACCAGCTTCGCAAGCGATCCACTCTTCGGCGACATGGCAGAGGACCCGTACGAACCGGGTTCCCACGCGACCGGCCAGTGGCACACAGCCCCCCAGCAGCAGTACGCCGACCCCTACGCCTCCGCGTACTACGGCACCGGCACGTACGACACCGGTACCTACGACACGACCGGCGCCTGGGCGACCGGCGGGTACGAGCAGGTCGCCGACATCCCGGCGCAGCACCCCCGGACGATGGCCGAGCAGCACGCCACGGGTCAGTGGGACACGTCGGCGTACGAGACGCAGATGTACGCGGCTCAACACCCCGACACGCAGAGCTTCGACACGCATTCCTTTGAACCCCAGAGCTTCGAACCCCAAAGCTTCGAGACTCAGAGTTTCCAGACCCCGGGCTTCGAGACCCAGAGCTTCGAGTTCCAGGGGTTCGAGGCGCAGCACTTCGAAGCGCAGGGCTTCGAGACCCAGAGCTTCGAGACGCCGAGCTTCAACACGCACGACATGCTCGGCGCGCCCGATCCGCACGACACTCAGGGTTCCACCCACACCTTCCAGGCGCCGGTCTTCGGTACGACCGCCTACGACACGGGCGCGTACGACGCCACGCAGTGGAACGCGGCCGACGCCGTCGCCCCCGCGGAGCCCGAGGCCGAGGACGAGCCCGTCATGGACCCGGCCCCCGAAGCGGAACACCCGCACGGACCCGCCCTCGACGCCGACCCCGCGCCCCCGCAGCCCACATCACGCAGGGCCGGGAAGAACGCGAAGAACGTCTCCCGTGGTCGCGCCGGTCGCCGACGTCCGCCGGCCAAGCGGTCCGCGCTGGTCACCATCGTCGTGCCCTCGGTCTGCGTGGTCGGCGTCGCCGGGATCGCCGCGGCGAGCGTCGGCGGGAGCAGCGGGGACGACGGCAAGGAGGCGCAGGCCGAGGCGGCCCCGGACGCGCAGGCCGTGAAGCCGGCCGTCGCCAACAACAAGCTGGACTCGCAGTTGAAGGACCTGTCCGCCGACGCGGGCGACTTTGCCGACCGGGCGAGCCGCACGCAGGAGCGGATCGACCTCAAGGCGAAGCAGGAGGCGGCGCGCAAGCATGCCGCCGAGGAGGCCGCGCGCAAGGAAGCGGCGCGGCCCAAGTTCGTACTGCCGGTGAAGCAGCACGGGCTGAGCGCCTTCTTCGGGCAGGCCGGCGTCAACTGGATGTCCCAGCACTCCGGCATCGACTTCCCCGTCTCGTACGGGACTCCGGTGATGGCCGCGACGGACGGCACCGTGAAGACGCAGTGGAACAGCGCGTACGGGAACATGGCCATCGTCACCGCCAAGGACGGCACGGAGACCTGGTACTGCCACCTGTCCTCGCACACCGTGATGAGCGGTCCGGTGAAGGCCGGTGACGTGATCGCGCGGTCCGGGAACTCCGGCAACTCCACAGGACCGCACCTGCACTTCGAGGTACGGCCCGGCGGCAGCGCGGCGATCGACCCGCTGCCGTGGCTGCGCAGCCACGGCCTCAACCCGAACTGAGCCGCTCCCCCCGCTACAGCTTCTCGACCGGCGCGTACCGCAGCAGCAGCCGCTTCGGCTTGGGGTCGCCGAAGTCGATCGACGCCTCCGACTTGTCGCCGGTGCCCGACACGCCCACCACCGTGCCCAGCCCGAACTGGTCGTGCGTGACGCGGTCGCCGATGGCGAGGGCGACCACCGGCTTGGAGTTCGCCCGGCTCGTGGCGAAGGCCGGCGTCGTACCCGTGCGGGAGCGCGAGGACGACAGCGTGGCCGCGATGCCGCCGCCGATGCTCTTGGTCGAGGCCGCGGGCGTGGACGGGCCGGTGCGCTTCCAGTCGAGGTGGCCGACGGGGATCTCCTCCAGGAACCGGGAGGGCGGGTTGTACGAGGGCTGACCCCAGGCGCTGCGCATGGAGGCGCGCGTCAGGTAGAGGCGCTGTCGCGCGCGCGTGATGCCCACGTACGCGAGGCGGCGCTCCTCCTCCAGCTCCTTGGCCTGGCCGAGGGAGCGCATGTGCGGGAAGACGCCGTCCTCCAGGCCGGTCAGGAAGACGACCGGGAACTCCAGGCCCTTGGCGGTGTGCAGCGTCATCAGCGTGATGACGCCGCTCCCGTCGTCGTCCTCGTCGGGGATCTGGTCGGAGTCGGCGACGAGCGCGACGCGCTCCAGGAAGGCGGAGAGCCCCCCGCCCATCGTCGTGGCCTCGCCCTCGGTCGTGCCGCCGTCCGCCTCGGCCCCGCCCTCTGCCGTGTCCTCCGTCGCGTCCTCGCCTGCGGCGGACTCCTGCTCGAACTCCAGGGCCACGGCCGCGAGTTCCTGGAGGTTCTCGATCCGGGTCTCGTCCTGCGGGTCGGTGGAGGCCTGGAGTTCGGCGAGGTAGCCGGTGCGCTCGAGGATGGCCTCGAGGACCGTGGCCGGGCCCGCGCCCGACTCCACGATCGTGCGGAGGTCCTCCATCAGCGTGTTGAACCGCTTCACGGCGTTCGCCGAGCGGGCCGCCATCCCGTACGCCTCGTCGACGCGGCGCAGCGCCTGCGGGAAGGAGATCTTCTCGCGCTGGGAGAGCGCGTCGATCATCGCTTCGGCGCGGTCGCCGATGCCGCGCTTGGGCACGTTGAGGATGCGGCGCAGCGGGACCGAGTCCTCGGGGTTGGAGAGCACGCGCAGGTAGGCCAGGACGTCCCTGACCTCCTTGCGCTCGTAGAAGCGGACGCCGCCGACGACCTTGTAGGGCAGGCCGGTGCGGATGAAGATCTCTTCGAAGACACGGGACTGCGCGTTCGTCCGGTAGAAGACCGCGACGTCGCCCGCCAGCGCGTCGCCCGCGTCCGTGAGCCGGTCGATCTCGTCGGCGATGAACTGCGCCTCGTCGTGCTCGGTGTCCGCGACGTAGCCGGTGATCTGGGCGCCGGGCCCCTCGTTCGTCCAGAGGTTCTTGGGGCGGCGCGACTCGTTGCGCTCGATCACCGCGTTCGCCGCGCTGAGGATCGTCTGCGTGGAGCGGTAGTTCTGCTCCAGCATGATCGTCGTCGCGTTCGTGTAGTCCTCTTCGAACTGCAGGATGTTACGGATCGTGGCGCCACGGAACGCGTAGATCGACTGGTCCGCGTCACCCACGACGCACAGCTCCGCCGGGTCCGCCTCCTCCCCCTCGGTGGGGCCGACCAGCTCGCGGACCAGCGCGTACTGCGCGTGGTTCGTGTCCTGGTACTCGTCGACGAGGACGTGGCGGAAGCGGCGGTGGTAGTGCTCCGCGACGTCGGGGAACGCGCGCAGCAGGTTCACCGTCGTCATGATCAGGTCGTCGAAGTCCAGGGCGTTGGCCTCGCGGAGCCGTCCCTGGTACATCCGGTAGGCCTGGGCGAGGGTCTTCTCGAAGCCGTCGGCCGCCGTGCCCGCGAAGTCCTCCTCGTCGATCAGCTCGTTCTTGAGATTGCTGATCTTGGCGCTGAAGGACTTCGGCGGGAACTTCTTCGGGTCCAGGTCCAGGTCGCGGCAGACGAGCGCCATGAGCCGCTTGCTGTCGGCGGCGTCGTAGATCGAGAAGGAGGACGTGAAGCCCAGCTTCTTGCTCTCGCGGCGCAGGATGCGGACGCAGGCGCTGTGGAACGTGGAGACCCACATGGCGTTCGCGCGCGGGCCCACCAGGGCCTCGACGCGCTCCTTCATCTCGCCCGCGGCCTTGTTCGTGAACGTGATCGCGAGGATCTGGCCGGGGTGTGCTCCGCGCTCGGCGAGCAGGTACGCGATGCGGTGCGTGAGGACGCGGGTCTTGCCGGAACCGGCGCCCGCGACGATGAGCAGCGGGGAGCCGCCGTGCACGACGGCCGCCTGCTGGTTCTCGTTCAGCCCCTCGAGGAGGGAGGCCGAGTCGAGGACCGGGCGGGGGGCGCCGTCCCGGTAGTGCGCGTCCCGCTCCGGGGGCACGCCGAACAGCCCCTCCGGCATCGGCTCCGGGGCCCCGTCGTCGTACTCGGGGTCCGGGGGCGGGGGCGGGGGCTCCGCCGCACTGTTCTGGAGGCCGGTCAGGAAGCTGTCGTCAAAGAGGCTGCTCATCGCTCCACGAGTCTAGGCGGCCCCACTGACAACCCGCGGCCCCCTTCAAAATCCGAGGGAGCCCGGAGGGAAATCCGAGCGGGCCCGGAGGGAAATCCGAGGGGGCCCGGAGCAAGAGATCACGAAAATGTATCGGGCATATCGAACATCAACCTTCACAGCAGCCACACGAGTTGGCTACGGTTCAGCCGGGCAGCCCGTCCCCCCGCCCGCGGATGTCGCGGCGAACGGGCAGCCCCCGCTGAGTTCCGTACGCCGCAAGGCAGGGAACCGGGGACCCAACCGACCTTGGGGTGAATCGGTCAGCCGACCGTAGGGCAGCCTTCCACGTACGACGCCCGAACCCGACAGCTAACCCGGTAGGCGGACGACGGAAGGAGTCGCCTGCCTTGGCGTCGCACCGTAAGCCCCGCAGCCGTTCCCGGATCACCGGCGGCCTTCGCACGACCCCGGCCGTCGGCATCACGACCGCCGCCCTCACCTCCGTGGCCCTGCTCTCGCAGACGGCACAGGCCGCGCCCGCGCAGCCGTCGTCGAAGCCGCGCCTCGAAGAGGTCCAGCAGAAGGTCGACACCCTGTACCGGCAGGCCGAGGTCGCCACCCAGAAGTACAACGGCGCGAAGGAGCGGACCGACTCCAAGAAGACCCAGGTCGACAAGCTCCTCGACGATGTCGCGCAGCGCACCGATGACATGAACACGGCCCGCCAGAAGCTCGGCAGATACGCCGCCGAGCAGTACCGCTCGGGCAGTGTCAGCGACACCGCGACCATGTTCCTCGCGGACGACCCGGAGGACTACTTCTCGCAGCGCCAGCTGATGAACCGGCTCACCAGTGAGCAGAAGAAGTCGATCGACGACTATCAGGGGCAGGCGCGCGAGATCGCCGAGAAGCGCGACGAGGCGCAGTCGAGCCTCCAGGACCTCACCGACTCGCAGGCCGAGCTGAGGTCGACGAAGGAGACCGTCCAGACGAAGCTCTCCGACGCGCGCAAGCTGCTGGCCGAGCTGACCGCCGAGGAGAAGGCGCGGCTCGCCGCGATCGAGAAGGCCAAGGAGGCGGCGGCCCGCAAGAAGGCCGCCGAGTTGGCCGCCAAGCAGAAGGCCGCGGAGGCGGCGAAGCGGAAGGCGGCCGAGGAGGCGAAGGAGCAGGAGCAGTCTTCCGGCTCGTCCTCCGGCTCCTCGGGGTCCTCTTCCGGTTCGTCGGGCTCATCGGACGCCTCCTACGCCACGAAGGCCGCGCAGGCGCTGGCGTTCGCCAAGTCACAGGAGGGCAAGCCGTACGTGTGGGGCGCCACGGGCCCGGACTCGTACGACTGCTCGGGCCTTACGCAGGCGGCGTGGAAGTCCGCGGGGATCTCGCTGCCGCGGACGACCTGGGACCAGGTCGAGATCGGCAAGACGGTGCCGCTCTCCGACATCCAACCCGGTGACCTGGTGTTCTTCTACGACGACATCAGCCACGTGGGCCTCTACATGGGCGACGGCATGATGGTGCACGCGCCGAAGCCGGGTGCGGTCGTGCGCGAGGAGTCGATCTACTACGACGGCACGTCGTCGATCCACAGCGTGGTGCGCCCGGCCTGAGCCCACCACGCCTGTGACTCTGACGATGCCGGTGATCAGGTCCAGAGCACCGCGATGAAGATGTTCGCGACGGTGAGCGCGCCGACCGTCGCGAACAGACCCTTCTCGGCCTTCTCCTCGTCCCGCTTCACGTAGACGATGCCGAGGATCACGATCAGGACCGCGAGCTTCACGCCGATCTTGATGTTGTTGACGGTGGAGCCGTCGGCCTGGTTGAGGCCGACCAGGGCGACGCCGGTCACCAGCATGGTCAGCGCGCCGTGCAGCATCGCCTTGTTGAAGCGGGCCGCGCCCTCCTTCATCGCCGACATCTGCGTGAGGAAGCCGCCGAGCAGCGAGGCGATGCCGATGATGTGCAGACCGACGAAGATGTTGATGAGTACGTCCATGGGGCCGGAGCCTACTTGGGCCCGTTTCGGGCCACTTCGGAGCCCCGACGGTCACCCTCTGTCACCGCCCGTAACAAATGGGCCAGTTGCGAACAATCGGCCACCAACCCGTTACGCCGAGGTTTAGCGTCCTTGCTCAGGTGACCGGCTCCCCACCGCCGCCCGGGCCAGGGGCGGCAGTCGGACACCACCGCCGAGAAAGGTCCGGCGGCGACCCGCTCCCCCTGTGCGGGCCGCCGCCGGACGCGCGACCGGGGGCCGTGCGTTTCGGACGGCCGCCCAGAGGAGGACTTTGTGCCGGCAGCGCACCGCAAGCCCCGACCGCGTTCGCTCAGCGTTGGTAGGGCCCGCACCGCGGCCACCCTCGCCCTGGCATCCGCGGCCACCGTCACCGCCCTCGACGGCGGGGCGGCGCACGCGGAGCCCGAGCTCGGCGCCGCCCAGGTGCGGGCCAAGGTCGACAAGCTGTACCAGGAGGCGGAGGTCGCCACCCAGAAGTACAACGGCGCGAAGGAGAAGGCGGACGGGGCGCGGAAGAAGGTGGACGAGCTCCAGGACGAGGCGTCCCGGCGCACCGAATCGCTCAACTCCCAGCGCGAGAAGCTGGGTTCGGTGGCGGCATCCCAGTACCGCACCGGAGGCGTGGACCCTTCGGTCCAGTTGCTCCTCTCCTCCACCCCCGACGCGTACCTCGACAAGGCGTCCCTCACGGAGCGCGTCGGCGCCCGGCAGGCCGCCGCGGTCACCCGCGTGCAGGACGAACTCCGCGAGATCGACCAGCTGCGCGGCGACGCCGACGGCACGCTCTCCGAAATCCGCGCCAAAAAGGCCGAGTTGGAGGACAACAAGAAGAAGGTGAAGCGAAAACTCGCGGAGGCCCGCCGCCTCCTCGACCGCATCACCCCCGAAGAGCGCACCCCCACCGCCACACAGAGCGGGCGCACCTCACGCTCGACGGAACGCGCCGACCTCTCCCAGGCCCCCAACTCCCGCGCCAAGGCCGCGATCTCCTTCGCGTACGGCGCCCTGGGCAGCCCCTACGTATGGGGCGCCACCGGCCCCTCCGCCTTCGACTGCTCGGGCCTCACCCAGGCCGCGTACAAGGCGGCAGGCGTCTCACTCCCCCGCACGACGTACGCCCAGATCGACGCGGGCCCGCGCATCCCGAAGTCCCAGCTCCAACCCGGCGACCTGGTCTTCTTCTACTCCTCGATCAGCCACGTGGGCCTCTACATCGGCGGCGGCAAGATGATCCACGCCCCGAACCCGAGCGCACCGGTACGGGTGGCCCCGATCGACGAGATGCCGTTCGCGGGGGCGACGCGGGTGGCGTGAGCGGTCGGCTCGTCACGCCGACGTGGCGGGGAGCGACGCGAGGAACCGGCGTACGTGGCGGAGCCAGGTCGCCCGGTCTGCCGGGTTCAGGACGTGGGCGGCTCCAGGCAGTTCGATCAGCTGGGCACCCGGGATACCGGCCGCCAGCCGGTACGAGCTCTCGGGCAGCACCAGGCGGTCGCCGGTCGGCACCACCACCAGGGTGGGGGCGGACACCTTCGCCAGATCGGCCCGCACGTCCACCCGGGACACCAGGTCGAAGTGGTCCAGCATGCCCGGCGGCATCGCGGTCAGGGTCTGGGCGACCGGTTCGTCGAGGGCTGCCGGTTCACGGTCCGCCAGGTCCGCCAGGTCCGCCAGGTCCGCCGGGGACATGCAGGACAGGAGGGCGAGCCTTGCCACGTCCTCCCACTGACCCGCGGCCGCAAGGGACTTGATCAGCTGGGCGGCGAGCGCCAGGACCGGATCGGCGGCAGCGAAGCCGGCGGTCAGGACGAGGGCCCGGACACGGCCGGGGTGCCGTGTGGCGATCCGGACGGCGACGACGCTGCCGAGGGATTCTCCGAGGACGGCGAACGAGTCCTGGCCGGCCTCGACGGCGGCCGCGACCAGGCGGTCGGCGAGGTCGTCCAGGTCCAGGGGGCCGGTGGCCACGGCAGAGCCGCCGGCCCCGGGGTAGTGCGGGCCGACGAGGGTGTGGTCCTGGGCGAGGTCGTCGAGGACGAGACCGAAGTTCCCCTCGATGCCACCGCCCGCACCGTGCGCGAGCAGAAGTGCAGGGCCGCTCCCCTGCACGAGAACGTCGAGGCAAGAGGCGGGAAACGCGTGATCGGCAGTCATGGCGCCGACGTTAAACTCCGACATCAGTGTCAGAGTCAAGTCGCTTCTCCGGCAAGGGGAGCAGGGGGAGGCGAGCGGCATGCGCATGCAGGAGATGGTGCGGCGTACCGGGGTTCATGAACGGTTGCTGCGCTACTACGAACAGCAAGGACTCGTGACACCCGACAGGCTGCCCAGCGGCTACCGCATCTACGGCGAGTCGGACGTCGAGACAGTGCGCCGCATTCGCTGTCTGCTGGCGGCAGGCCTTCCGACCGCTCTGATCGCCCAAGTCCTGCCGTGCATCCGGGCGGACGACGAGCGCCTCGTGCCCGCCTGCCCGGATCTGCGCGCCCAACTCCGCCGGGAGGGCGAGCGCATCACCCGCGCCATCGAAGATCTACAGGCGTCGCACGCGATTCTCGACACCATCATCACCGCCGCACCCTCAGGGGCGCCGGCCGCTGAGGCCGCCCCAGCTTCAACTCCCTTCACCAGAAGCTGAGTCGGGGCGCATGGTCGAGTTCCCGGCCGGCTTCAGGCCGTCGTGTGCGCCGCCAGTGCCCGGATGAGCTCCGGCCACAGTTCGCGCGGCCTGTCGTGCCCCATGTCCGGGAGCAGGAGGAGTTCGGCGCCGGGGATCAGCTCGGCCGTGCGACGGCCGCCGTCGGGGGCGATCAGGGTGTCGTCCAGGCCGTGGATCACCAGCGAAGGCACGCTGAGCGCCTGGAGTGCGTCCGCGCGGGAGCCGCTGAGGATCATCGCGCCGAGCTGACGGCCGGTCCCGGCCGGGTAGTAGGCGCGGTCGTAACTGCGAGCGGCCAGATCCCGCAGGACGGCGGCGTCGCCGTACCGTCTGGAGGCCCACACCAGGGCCCTGTCCGCCACCGCGACGTACCCGGAACGGTCGGCCGGCTTCGGGGCGAAAAGCGCCGCCTGCGCCTCCGGGGTCGACCGCCCGCACTCGGGCTCGCCCGTCGAGGACATCATCGAGGTCAAGGTCAGGACGCGCTCTGGCCGGGAGATCGCCATCGTCTGGGCGATCATGCCGCCCATGGAGGCGCCGACCACATGGGCCCGCTCGATACCGAGCGCGGTCAGCAGGCCGAAGGCGTCGTCCGCCATGTCCTGCAGCCGGTACGGGATCATCGCGAGGGCGGCGGGCATGTCCCCCGCGCTCACCGTGGCGATGAACTCCGCCATGTCCACAGGGTGTGCGTCGAACTTGGTGGACAGGCCACTGTCCCGGTTGTCGAAGCGGATCACGTACCTGCCGCGCTCCGCGAGGGTGCCGCAGAAGTCCTCGTCCCAGGCGATCAGCTGGGCACCGAAGCCCATCACGAGCAGCACCACCGGGTCGGCAGGGTCGCCGAAGGTGTCGTACGCGATCGAGATCTCGGGCGATACGTCGACGCTCGGCATCAGTCCGCCCGCCCCGTGGCCGCCACCGTCACGCCAAGGCCCACCATCGCGAGGCCGCCTGCTCCGCCGACCGCCGCGAGGCGGCGCGGGGAGCGGGCGAACCAGGTGCGGGCCGTGGAAGCGGCCAGGCCCCAGACGCTGTCCGAGGCGATCGCGATGACGTTGAACACCAGTCCCAGAAGCAGCATTTGGAGCACGGTGTGCCCGGCCTCCCGGTCGACGAACTGGGGCAGCACCGCCGCGAAGAAGACGATCGTCTTGGGGTTCGCCACACCCACCGCGAAGCCCTCCCACAGGGTGCGCAGAGTCGTCGTGCCCGCCGCGCCCCGCTCCTCGTCGAACACCGCGCGCAGCGAACTCCGTTGACGTATCGCCTTGACGCCCAGATAGATCAGGTACGCGGCGCCCACCAGCTTCAACGTCATGAAGATCGCCACCGACCGCTCGACGAGCGACCCGACACCGAGAGCCACGGCGATCACGAGGACGTACGCCCCGAGCGTGTTGCCCACGACCGTCATCAGCGCGGCGCGCCGCCCCTGTGCGAGAGCACGGCCGACGACGAAGATCACGCTCGGCCCCGGGATGACGATCAGCAGCAAGGACATCGCCGCGAAGGCCAGGAGGCGGTCGGTGGACATCATGGGATCCATGGAGCCACATCCGGGGCCATGAACGCACCCGGATAACGGATCCGCCGGATCTGTCCCTCCTGCGCATGGCCAACCCTGCGGCTTGCGGCTCAGCCGGAGGTGCGTCCGACATGGGTGACCAGAATGCGGATCACGTCGTCGTCGATGACGTACAGAGCCCGATAGACACCGACTCGCAGACGCCGGTAACTGCTGCCGTACGGCGTCGAGTTGGCTGGGCGGGGATTTGTGGCCAGGCTGTCGACGGCTTCGTACAGAGCGGCCAGACCGTCGGGGTCGTCCTTGAGGAATCGCACGGCGGCACTGGTGGCCTCCGGCTCCCAGATGATGCCGTACGTCACCGGCGCAGCCCCAGCAGCCGGCCGACCTCGTCGTGCGACATGCCCTCGCCCAGCGCCCCCTCCGCCTTGCTCCGCTCACGCTCGGCGATCGCGAGCGAGTCCTCCAAATCCTCTATCACCTGGGGCGATACGAGGAGCGCGGCCACGTGGCCGTGATCGGTGAGGGCGATGGTCTCGCGGCCGTGTGCGGCGCGGCGCACGAGGTCGCCCAGCTCGGAGCGTGCCTTGCTGATGGCGATCTCAGTCATGCCCACATGGTGGCACAAGATTAATCTTGTGCCATATTCACGCCGCCCGCCACGGGGCGGCACGTCCGGCACAGCCCGCCCGGCAAGGCTGCGCGCTTTACGCGCCTTCCTGACCTCAGAGGTCATCGCCTCGGCCCCGCCCGCACCGACAGGATGAGGAATTCCTCCGCGTCGCAGGACGCGGACCACGACGGAGAGGTTCGCCATGTCCACAGCCGCACCAGCCAACACCCGTACGGTGACAGAGGACTTGCTGCGCAGGATCGGCGAGGGCGACCCCGAGCGCATCGCCGAGCTGTATGCCGAACAGGGCGACTGGAAGTTGAACTGGCCGGAGACCGAGCACGGTCGCGCCACCACGCCGTGGATCCGTCACCGGTCTTCACGGGCCGACGCCGCCGCCCACTACCGCGCGCTTGCCGAGCATCATGTGCCGGAGCACGTGGCGACCGAGGTCGAGCGCATCCTCATCGACGGTAACGACGCGGTGGTGCTCGGCGAGATCCGCCAGACAGCCCGGCCCACCGGACGTGCGTATCGTGCACGATTCGCTCTCCACCTCACCGTCGAAGACGGTCTTGTCACCCGCCACCACGTCTACGAGGACAGCCTCGCCGTCGCCCAGGCGTTCGGGGTGGACGGCCGCTGAGGTGACCGCGTGATCGCGGGCGCGTCCACCGGACGTCGCTCACACCAGCCGACGCGCCGTCGCCCACCGCGTCAGCTCGTGGCGGTTCGAGAGCTGGAGCTTGCGGAGGACCGCTGAGACGTGGGACTCGACCGTCTTCACCGAGATGAAGAGTTGCTTGGCGATCTCCTTGTAGGCGTAGCCGCGCGCGATGAGGCGCAGGACCTCGCGTTCGCGCTGCGTGAGGCGGTCCAGGTCCTCGTCGACCGGCGGCGCGTCCGTGGACGCGAAGGCGTCGAGGACGAAGCCCGCCAGGCGCGGCGAGAACACCGCGTCGCCTTCCTGGACGCGGAAGATGGAGTTGACGAGGTCGGTGCCGGTGATCGTCTTCGTGACGTAGCCGCGGGCGCCGCCACGGATCACGCCGATCACGTCCTCCGCCGCGTCCGAGACCGAGAGGGCCAGGAAGCGGACCGGGTTCTCCGCGTCCGCCATCATCTGGGCGCTGCGGCGCAGGACTTCGACGCCGCCGCCACCGGGGAGGTGCACGTCGAGGAGGACGACCTCGGGACGCGTCGCCGTGATCACCGTGACCGCCTGGTCGACGTCGGCGGCCTCGCCGACCACCTCGACACCCGTCTCCTCGGTGCGGCCGATCTCCGCCTGGACGCCGGTGCGGAACATCCGGTGGTCGTCGACCAGGACCACTCGTACCCGTCGCTCCTGAGCTGCCTCGTCGGTCATGACGCCCCTTCCGCCCTCTTCATGGTCAGTTCGACCTCCGTGCCACCGTCCGGCACCGCCCGCAGCCGGGCCGTCCCGCCGTTGCGTTCCATTCGGCCGATGATCGATTCTCTTACGCCCATGCGGTCGGGCGGGATGGAGTCGAGGTCGAAGCCGGGGCCCCGGTCGCGTACGGAGACGAAGACCATGTCCCCGTCCACGTCCCCCTCGACCTCCGCGTACACCTGGACGGCGCCGCCCACGCCACCGTACTTGGCGGCGTTCACCATGGCTTCCCTCGCGGCCTGCATCTGTGCCGACAGTTGATCGTCGAGCGGGGTGTCGCCCACCACCACGACCTCCAGCGGGACCCCGTGCTTGTCCTCGACCTCCGCCGCGTTGCGCTTCACCGCCTCCGCAACCGTCTCCGGCTCCTGCGGGTTCTCCGCGGCGGCCGGTTTGTAGAGCCACGCGCGCAGGTCGCGCTCCTGGGCGCGGGCGAGGCGGCGCACCTCGGCCGGATTGTCCGCGCCCCGCTGGATCAGGGTGAGCGTGTGCAGGACCGAGTCGTGCACATGCGCCGCGACCTCCGCCCGCTCCTGTGCGCGGATGCGCATCAGGCGTTCCTCGGAGAGGTCCTGCGTCATACGGATCAGGTACGGGCCCGCGAGGAGCGCGATGCCCACGATGACGGCGAGCGCCGCCTGGAGGATCGGGCCGATGTGTTCCGTGGCGCCCTGCGTGACGAAGATGCCGGTGACGCCCGCGCCGACGAGCAGCACCCCGGAGGCCGCGCGCGCCAGACTCAGCGTGCGCCGGCGGCGGCCGACCTCCATCCAACGGGCCCTGCGCGCGTTGTCGGCCTGTCGCCAGACGAGCGCGACGCCCGCCGCGACGAGCACGGTGGGGATCAGGTACGCCTTGGTGTTGCCGGTCAGGTTCACGTTCTCCACGAAGATCATCGCTACGACGACCATCAGGAGCAGGGCGAGGATCTGGCCCTTGTCCGGCTTGCGCGTCACCAGCCTGCGGCGGCCGTCGACGGACGTCTCCGTGCTGAGGACGGGCGGCCGGTCCGCGCCGACACCGCCCACGCCGAGCGGCACGAAGAACCAGAACGCCGCGTACAGCAACGCGCCAAGACCATCCGCCATGAACAGGCCCACGAAGACCAGGCGCACCCAGATCACCGGCAGCCCGAGATGCCCCGCGAGGCCCCGCGCCACTCCGCCCAGCCAGCGTCCGTCACTGCTGCGGTAGAGCTTGCGCGGCGGCCGCGGGTCGTCTCGGTTCTCGGCGAGAGAGGCGGGCGCTGCTTCCGACATGCCACCGATCGTCACACGCGGCAGGGGGCCGGGCATCAGGGTTCGGCCCGGATACTTCCCTGATCTTCGGGCCGGGGCCCGTGATCTTCGGGCTGGGGTACGTGACTCTTCGGTCCGGGGAGCCGTCGACGCGGATGGCACGGGGCCTCAGGGGTGATCTCAGGGTTCGGCCAGGGTTGTCCCGGCTGCCGCGGGCGGGTCCCGGCCGTCACGATGTACGTATGACGGAGCAGCCCCTTCAGGACACGGACACCGTGGCCCCCGACCCGACACCGGCCAGGCCGCTGCGCGGCTTCCGCAGGGACCGGCGGTACAAGACGCTGGGCGGGGTGTGCGCGGGGCTCGGCCGGCAGTGCGACATGGATCCGGTGATCTTCCGCATCGGCCTCTCGGTGCTCGCGGTGACCGGCGGCGTCGGGCTGATCTTCTACGGCTTCGCGTGGCTGTTCGTCCCGTACGAGGACGAGGACGAGAACGAGTTCCGCAAGCTCCTCACGGGGCGGGTGGACGGTCCTGGCCTTGCCGCGATCGTCACCGCGCTCGTCGGGTGCGGGGTGTTCCTCTCCATGCTGAACAACGGGGGCGCGCTCACCTTCGCCGTCGTGCTCGCGCTGCTGCTGGCCGGGGCCGGTTACTGGTCGCAGGCGCGGCGCACCGCCGATCCGGACCCGGTGGCCGCGCAGGCCGTCGCGGACGCGCCGCCGGAGGCGCAGGCGCCGCCGGTCGCGCGCGGGCCTTCGTGGTGGCGCGACCCGATCGTGAAGGACGGCACGCACGACGGAGGCACCGGCTACCTGTGGGGTCCGCCGGGCGCCGAGGAGCGCCCGGCGGCGGCGCGGTTCGGCTCCTGGCGCGGGCCTGTCTCCGCCGGGCCCGCCGCGCCACCACGGCCCGCCGGGCCGCGCGGCATCGGCGCGCTGACGTTCCTCGGCGCGCTGATCGCGGGCGGCATCGGCACGGGCGTGACGTGGGACGAGCGCACCCTCGACGCCAGCCTGCAGACCGGACTGGCCTGTGCGCTCGCCGTGTTCGGCCTCGGCATCGCGGTGAGCGCGTTCCGCGGCCGCACCGGGGTCGGCTCGATCCTCCTCGCGCTGATCACGGCGGGCCTGCTCACGGCGTCCGCCGCGCTGCCCTCGAACATCAGCACGCAGTGGGCCCGCACCGACTGGGCGCCCGCGCGCGCGGCGGATGTTCGGCCGAACTACGAACTGGGCTCGGGCGACGGCACGCTCGACCTCTCCAAGGTGGACATCGCCAAGGGCGCCACGACCGCCACCCACGTCGAGGTCGGTGCGGGGCGGGCGAGGATCGTGCTGCCCCCGGACGCCGACGCCGAGCTGCACCTGGAGGTCGGGGTCGGTGCGATCCGGCTGCCCGCCGATGTGTCGCGCGATGTGGACATCCGGCCGGGACTGGACCGGAACATCACGATTCCCGCGGCGAAGGCCTCCGGCACGATCGAGGTGCACGTCGAGGTCGGGCTCGGACAGGTGGAGGTGGATCGTGCGGCGTGAATTCCATCCGGGGCGGCTGGTGGCCGGGCTGGTGCTGATGGTGACGGCGGTTGTGTATTTCGGCGATGCGGGGGGCGCGTGGGACGCGCCGTGGTTCGTGGGGATTCCGCTGGTGGGCGGGGGGCTGTGCGTGGCGGCGGTCGTCGGCACGGCCCGGCGCCTGGCAACCCGCCCCCGGGGCTCCGCCCCGGACCCCGCTGCTCAATCGCCGCAGGGGCTTAAATAACCGACCCGAGCCATTCAATCGCCGCCGGGGGACCATCAGCCCCGCCGGCGATTGAGGCGATCCAGCCCTGCCGGCGCCTGAGGCGCGTACACCAAGCCCCAGCGGCGGGCGCGCACACCGAGCCCCAGCGGCGGGTGGGCACATCAAGCGCCTGCGGCGATTGAGCAGCGGGGTACGGGGCGGAGCCCCGGGCTTTCGAGCCCCGCCGGCGATTGAGGCGCGGGGGCCGGGGCGGAGCCCCGTGGCCGTCACCGCGTCCGGTTCAATACTCGGACGACCGCAGCCTTCGGCCCCGCCACCAGGAATCCACCGACCACACCGCCGCTCCCGCCAGAACCAGTGGGAGCCACGCCATCAGATACGCCAAGTCGTTCCCGAGGTAATACGGTTCCGTCGCCCAGCTCACCGTCAGCCACAGGCTCAACGAGATCAGCGCCCCGCCGACCGCCGCGAGCCGCGCGAGGACACCGAGCAGCGTGCCGACCCCGACCACCAGCTCGCCGAAGGCAATCGCGTAGCCGAACCCCGCCGGCGACTTCAGCGCGAGGTCGACGAGCTCCGGGATCGCGGACGTGTCCCGCACCCCCCGCATCTGGTCACCGATCGAGCCGCCCCCACTGGCCTTGAAGAACGCGCTGTCGGTGAGCTTGTCGAAGGCCGCGTAGATGAACGTGACGCCAAGGAAGGCGCGCAGCGGCACCAGGGCGTACCGCTGCGCGGTCTCGCGCCAGCCGCCCCGTGGCGGGCCGTAGTTCGTGGTCAGGTCGGATCGCATGCTGTGCGCCATAGCCGCTCCGCCGCCTCTCGCGCGCCGCTCGCGCCTGGTGTCTTTACCTGACCATACGTACGAGAGCACGCCCCGGCTCAGCGCGGAAGCCGTTCGGCCGCCTCAGTCGACGACGTCGATGCCGCAGCGGTTCGTCTCCACGCCCGCCGCCGTGATCACCTGCACCTCGACCCGACCCGGCTCCACGTCCACCGGAACCGGCACGGTGAGCAGCGCGTCGGTCGGGTTGGTGAAGCCGCCGGGGACCGGGACCAGCGGCACATGGACGTGGACCGGGCCGATCCGCACGGCGACCCGAGCGAGCTGGTCCACGACGCCCGCGCCGGGCGGCACGAACCCGGAGCCGCGGATCTCGATGTCGTCGCCGGTGCGGATCGGCGCGTCCAGGTCCCCGGCCTCCCGCGCCCGCACGACGGACAGGATCGCCGGCCGGCCGCCCTCCGTGTACTTGCCGGCGAGATACGTCGCCGCGGACACGCCCACCAGGACCGCGAGGGACCACGGCAGGTCGGGCAGCTGGTCGGGGCGGCGCGCGAGGCGGACGACCGCCCAGACGACGGCGGCCGCGCCCACGGCTACGTACTGGATGTCGGTGAAGCTGCCGCGCCCGGAGTCGTCGGTGAGCACGTCGGCGGCGCGCGGCCGGGGCGCCCGCAGCTTCTGCAGCCGCTGCCCGCCGACCCGGACCCCGACCACCCGCCGCACCAGCACGGCCACCCCGCACACCACGGCGAGCACCGTCAACAGGCCTGCCCCGCGCGCAAGTTCGAGGCCGCCGATGAGCGCGTCACGACGCCCTGGGTCGGCCGCGAGCGCCAGTTCACCCGCGAGGACGAGGACCGCGTACACGGTCGGCAGAAGCACGCCGCACGCCACCGCCCGCGAGGTCGACAGGCGGTTGTCCTCGCCGATCAGCGGCGCGAGCAGGCCGCCGCGTGCCCGGTGCAGATACCCGGCCGCGGTGAGCAGTCCGGCCACCACAAACGCGGCCACGAGCCCCGCCGTGCGGGCGGCGGTCCAGCCGGCGCCGATCGCGGTGAGCGACTGGCCTATCAGCAGCGCGCACACGCCGCCCCACACCACGTACAGCGTGCGCGGCCACAGCCGGGTGAACCAGGCCACGCCCTCCTCACGGCCGCGGTCGGCCATCGCCCGCGCGGACTGGGTGAGTTCGTCGGAGATCCACTGCCGCGACGCCCCCGCCGAGTACGCGACGGCCGCGGGCAACCCGTGCCCCGCCGCCAACTCATCCCGCTTGGCCGCAAATCGGGCAACGGCCCTGCGATGACCCTCGCGCGCCCCCCGCGGACAGTCGCCACAGGTACACCCGCCCTCGTGCGCCGTCCGGTCGTCCCGCGCTTCCTGCACCGCCACTGCCGCCGCCCCACCCTCGTCAACTTCCGCACCTTGAAGGCGAATTGTGCCGCACGCCGGGGGCGCGAACGTCGCACGGGCCCACCCCGCACGGGTGAACGGCTTTGACCTGCATTGACCGGAGTATTGACGTCACTGCGAGAATTTCCGTATGGCCGAGATCATCCAGCGTGACGGAACCTGGGCCTTCGACGGGACCACGGTCCGCATCACACCAGGTCTGCACCGGTCGGTCGCCCTGCTGCGGCAGACCTACGGCGAGATCGACGTGCCGCTCACCGCCGTCGCCGGCGTCGCCTACGAACCCGAGCGCAAGCGCGGCCGTCTCCGCCTCACCCTGCGCGAGGCCTCGGACCCGCTGCTCCAGGCCACCGGCGGCCGCCTCCCGGACACCGCCGACCCGTACCGGCTCACGGTCGACGCGGACCGCTCCGGGGTCGCCGAGTACGTCGCCGAGGAGATCCGCCAGGCCCTGCTGCTCGAACAACTCCCGCCGGGCCCCGCCGATTCGTACCTCGTCCCGGGGCCCGCCGTGCCGGTCTCGGTGCGCTCCAGCGACGGCCTCGTCTCCTTCGACGGCAGCCGGGTCCGCATCGACTGGAGCGAGACCTCGGACCGGGTGAAGCGTTCCACGGGCCCCCGCGTCATCGCGCTCGACGACCTCGACGAGGTCGAGTGGGTCCCCAACTCCGGTTACGAGGACGGGGTGATGCGCTTCATCCCCAAGGGCTCCCCGCACTCCAAGGACTCCCCGCACTCCAAGGGCTCCCCGCACTCCAAACTGCCGGCGGAGAAGGACCCGTACGCCCTCGACCTGTGGGGCAACGCCCGCAAGGACCTGCTGACCGCCCTCGTCGCCGCGGCGGTCACGGCCCGCCTCCCGCACCCCTCGGCGCCGCGCGGCACTCCTCCGCTGCTGCCCCGGCGGGCCGACCACGACGTGCTGCTGCGGCGCCTGCGGGAGCTGGGCGAGCTGCACCGCAGCCACGTGCTCACGGACGAGGAGTTCGCGGCGACGAAACGGGCGGTGCTGCGCGACTTCCGCTGATCACCCACGTATCAGAAGTATCAGGAGAGCAGGTCCGGCTCGCTGCGCGTGATGTCCTGCCACAGGCTCTGGTAGTTGATCCAGCCCACGAGGTCACTGCCCGTCTGCTCGTGGGTCGCCACCGCCTGCCGCCGGTCGATCAGCACCGGACGCCCCGCCGCACGCGCCGCCAACTGCACCTCGCAGGCCCGCTCCAGGGCGATGAACCACCAGGCCGCCGCGTCCACCGAGTCGCCCACCGTGAGCAGCCCGTGGTTGCGCAGCACGAGCGCCTTGTGCGAGGCGAGGGCGACGGCGATCCGTTTGCCCTCCTCCGGGTCCACGCCGACGCCCGTGTACTCGTCGAGCAGCGCGTGGTCCTCGTAGAACGCGCAGGCCTCCTGCGTGATCGGCTCGATCAGTTCGCCGAGCGCGGCCACGGCGCGGCCGTACGTGGAGTGGCAGTGCGCAACCGCGACCACCTCGGGGCGGGCGCGGTGCACTGCTACGTGCGTGGTGAAGGCGGCCTGGTTGACGTGGAAGCGGCCGTCCACGACCTGCCCGTCCCCGTTCGCGAGCACGAGGTCGCTCACCGTGACGTGCCTGAAGGGCACGCCGAACGGGTTGACCCAGTAGCAGTCGTCGTACTCCGGGTCGCGGGCGGTGATGTGCCCGGAGACCCCTTCCTCGTAGCCCGCCCGCCCGAAGACGCGCAGGGCGCCCGCGAGCCGCTCCTTGCGGTACCTGCGCTCGTCGGCGTACGTCTCGTGCCGCGGCGGCATCGCGAATCGGAGCTGGTCGTGGGGTATCGGGGCGGGGGGCTGCGTCGACATGCTGCGGAAGGTACCTCCGCTTCCGCCAAGGTGACAGGGCCGTCGTGTGAAAAGAATGCGGCGAAACGCGCGGGGATACCGGACAGAAGACGTCGGGATTGCGCGCGAGACTCGCCACCATGACGTCGAACGCGGCCACCTGGGCCACTTTCACCGAAGCCGAACCGGAACTCGCCAAGACCGTCGAGGACCGCTTCGGGCAGCACACCCACCACGTCCTGGCCACACTCCGCAAGGACGGCTCGCCGCGCACCAGCGGGCTCGAAGTACGGTTTCTGAACGGGGAGTTCTGGCTCGGCATGATGCCCGGCTCGCTCAAGGCCCGCGACCTGTTGCGCGATCCGCGGTTCGCGGTGCAGGCCAACCCGGGCGAGGGCCAGACGATGGGCGGCGGCGACGCCCGGATCAGCGGCCGGGCGTACCTGGTCGAGGACCCGGCGACCATCGCCCGCTACACGGACCGGGTGGAGGTCCCCGACCCGAACGACTTCCACCTGTTCCGCACCGAGCCGACGGAGGTCACCAGGACGTACGTCGAGGACGACACGTACCTGGTGGTGCAGGTGTGGACGCCGGGCGAGGCGGTCCGGGTCATGAAGCGGTCGTAGGCGACGCAAGTGAAAGTGCCGCCCACCCGAGGGTGGACGGCACTTTCACAGAACTACGAACTACGAGCTGCGGACTATTCCCACTCGATGGTGCCCGGGGGCTTCGACGTCACGTCGAGCACGACCCGGTTGACGTCCTTGACCTCGTTCGTGATCCGCGTCGAGATCTTCGAGAGCACGTCGTACGGCATCCGCGTCCAGTCCGCCGTCATGGCGTCCTCGGAGGAGACGGGGCGCAGGACGATCGGGTGGCCGTACGTGCGGCCGTCGCCCTGGACGCCGACCGAGCGGACGTCCGCGAGGAGGACGACCGGGCACTGCCAGATCTCGCGGTCGAGGCCTGCCGCGGTCAGCTCCTCGCGGGCGATGGCGTCGGCCTCGCGCAGCAGGTCGAGGCGCTCGCGCGTGACGTCGCCGACGATGCGGATGCCGAGCCCTGGACCGGGGAACGGCTGGCGCTGGACGATCTCGTCCGGCAGGCCCAGCTCGGCGCCGACCGCGCGGACCTCGTCCTTGAACAGCTGGCGCAGCGGCTCGACGAGCGAGAACTCGATGTCGTCCGGGAGCCCGCCGACGTTGTGGTGCGACTTGATGTTCGCGGTGCCAGTGCCGCCACCGGACTCGACGACGTCCGGGTAGAGCGTGCCCTGCACGAGGAACGCGACCTCCGGGCCGTCCTCCTGGAGGATCTCCAGCTGGGCCTGCTCGAAGACGCGGATGAACTCGCGGCCGATGATCTTGCGCTTCTCCTCGGGGTCGGAGACCCCGGCGAGCGCGTTCAGGAACCGCTCCGACGCGTCGACGACCTTGAGGTTCGCGCCGGTCGCGGCCACGAAGTCCTTCTCGACCTGCTCGGTCTCGCCCTTGCGCATCAGGCCGTGGTCGACGTACACGCAGGTCAGCTGGGAGCCGATGGCCTTCTGGACGAGGGCCGCGGCGACCGCGGAGTCCACGCCGCCGGACAGACCGCAGATCGCGCGCTTGTCGCCGACCTGGGCGCGGATCGCGGCGACCTGCTCCTCGATGACGCTGCCGGTCGTCCAGCACGGTGTGATGCCGGCGCCGCGGTACAGGAAGTGCTCCAGGACCTGCTGGCCGTGCGTCGAGTGCATGACCTCGGGGTGGTACTGGACCCCGTACAGCTTCTTCTCGTCGTTCTCGAAGGCGGCGACCGGTACGACGTCCGTGGACGCGGTGACGGTGAAGCCCTCGGGCGCCGCGGAGCAGGCGTCGCCGTGCGACATCCACACGGGCTGCTCGGCCGGGGTGCCCTCGAAGAGCGTCGAGTCGCCCTTCGACACGGACAGCGCGGTGCGGCCGTACTCGCGGGCGCCGTTGTCGTCGACGGTGCCGCCGAGGGCCGTGGCCATCAGCTGGAAGCCGTAGCACATGCCGAAGACGGGGACGCCGGCCTCGAAGAGCGCGCGGTCCAGGCTCGGGGCGCCCTCCGCGTAGACCGACGAGGGGCCGCCGGAGAGGATGATCGCCGCCGGGTTCTTGGCGAGCATCTCGTCGACCGGCATGGTGCTCGGGACGATCTCGCTGTAGACCCGGGCCTCACGGACGCGGCGGGCGATGAGCTGGGCGTACTGCGCACCGAAGTCGACGACCAGGACGGTGTCGGGGGCGGCGGCAGCGGAGGTCGCTGATGACACGGGTTGCCTTCCGGCGGCTTAGCGGGGGGTCGTGTGGCCGATTCTACCGGGTAGGTCACCCGTGGTCGGCGTCACGGGGCTCTGCCCCGGACCCCGCTGCTCAATCGCCGCAGGGGCTTGATTGTGGGCACCATCGCCGCAGGGCCTGATTGTGGGCGCCATGGCCGCGTGGGCTTGATGGTCCGTCCTCGGGACTTGATGGTCACGGAGGCGGGGTTATAGTGACGGCATGTTCTCGCTCACGACCTTCGTCTTTACCTATGGCAGCCGGCCCGCCGGATGCCATGGTCGTGCTGCTTGAACCACTGACAAGCACTTCACCAGGCGCCCCGGGCCGACAAGGTCCGGGGCGTCTGGCGTTTCCGGGGCTTGGCGGTCCGGGGCTCCGCCACCACGCCAGAGGAGCCCCTCATGACCACCACCGACACCACCACCGACGTGATCTCCGGTGCCCGCGAGCGCATCGACGCGCTCGACGACCGGATCATCGGCCTCGTCCAGGAACGCATGGCCGTCTCCGCCGTCGTCCAGGAGGCCCGGATCGCCTCGGGCGGGCGGCGGGTGAACCTGTCGCGCGAGAACGAGGTGCTCGGGCGCTACAGGGACGCGCTCGACAAGCCCGGCACCTCGCTCGCCATGACGCTGCTCGAACTGTGCCGGGGCCGGATCTGACCGGCTCCGGCAGGGCGGGGCACCTCAGTTCGGTTGCGTCCTCACCCATACGGCGCGTGACCCGTTGGCACAGGCTTCGTTGGTCCCGGTGTCCGTGCCAGCCAGGGGCGGGCCGATCGAACCACGCGTGGCTCCGCTGGAGCGTTGAGACGTATCGGGTCATGCCATACGTCGTGGGACCTCGCTCCAGACAAGTGACCGGACGGCAGGGGACAGCAGCCCGGTCACACCAGAGAACGGTCGGCCTCGGGGACGCCCGAGGCCGACCGGACTCCGTAGTACAACCCCATACCCCTCCGAGCGGGATCAGCCGGTCTGCAGCGGCTTCTGCTCATCCTTCTTCGGCGGCACCTCGGGTACCGCGAGGAGCGGCAGCTTCAGCGCGCCGAAGGCCTCCGCCGGGACCGCCGGGCTCTTCGGCTCGACGGGCGCGAGCCGCCGGTACGCCGAGCCGACCTCCGGCCGGGTGTCCTCCTCGCCCTTGTTCGGCCAGTACGACAGGGCCCGCTCGGCCTGCGCCGTGATCGTCAGGGACGGGTTCACGCCGAGGTTGGCGGTGACGGCGGCGCCGTCGACGACCGAGATGCCGGGGTGGCCGTAGACCCGGTGGTACGCGTCGATCACGCCGGTCTCGGCCGAGTCGCCGATCGGGCAGCCGCCCAGGAAGTGGGCGGTCAGCGGGGTGCCGATCAGCTCGCCGACGTTGGAGCCCGCGAACCCGTTGATCTCCGCCGCGATCGCCGAGGCGCCCTCGGTCGCCGCCTTGATCTGCTTGGGGTTGGGGGCGCCGTGGCCCTGCCGCGCGGTGAGCAGTCCCTTGCCGACGCCGTCCGCCTTCAGATGCGTGGTCAGCGAGTTGTCGAGGGACTGCATGACGAGACCGATGATGGTCTTCTCCGACCAGCGGCGGTTGGAGAGCGAGCGGACCATCAGCGACGGGTGCTTGACCACGTTCGCCAGCCAGCCGGCGACCCGCGAGGAGCCCTCCGCGTACGGAACTTGCAGGACCGACAGGCCGCCCATCGAGTTCGAGCCCTTGCCGTAGCGGACCGGCTCGATGTGCGTGTTCGCGTCCGGGTGGATCGAGGACGTGATCGCGACGCCCTTGGTGAAGTCGACCTTCGCGACGCCGTGCTTCTTCTTGTAGCGCCGGTTCGTGGTCTGCGAGCCGACGAGCGCCTCGGAGTTGGTGCGGGTCAGCTCGCCCAACTTCGCGGACAGGTGCGGCAGTTGGCCGCTCGCCTTCATGCGGTGCAGGAGGGTCTGCGTGCCGTACGTGCCCGCCGCGACGACGACCTTCGGGGCGGTGAAGGTGCGTCCGGCCGCCTTCTTGTCGTCCGTCGGCAGGGTCGCGACCGCGTAGCCGCCGCGCGAGTCGTCCGTCACCGAGACCACCGACGTCATCGGGTGGACGACGGCGCCCGCCTTCTCGGCGAGGTACAGGTAGTTCTCGTTGAGGGTGTTCTTCGCGCCGTGCCGGCAGCCCGTCATGCACTCGCCGCACTCGGTGCACGCCTTGCGGGCGGGGCCCGCGCCACCGAAGTACGGGTCCTCGACCTGCGCACCCGGGGCCGCCCTCGACTCGCCCTCGGCGTCCTTGCCGTCGCCGAAGAAGACACCGACCGGCGCCAGGTGGAAGGTGTCGCCGATGCCCATCGACTGGGCCGCCGCCTTCAGGTGCACGTCGGCGGGGCTCATCGTCGGGTTGAGCCGTACGCCGAGCATGCGCTGCGCCTGGTCGTAATACGGCTTCAACTCCTCCTGCCAGTCCGTGATGTGCGCCCACTGCGGGTCCTCGAAGAACGGCTTCGGCGGTACGTAGAGGGTGTTGGCGTAGTTCAGCGAACCGCCGCCGACCCCCGCGCCTGCCAGGACCATGACATTCCCGAGCAGATGGATGCGCTGGATGCCGTACATGCCGAGCTTCGGTGCCCAGAGGTAGTTCTTCAGGTCCCAGGAGTTCTTGGGGAGCGTGGCCGGGGTGAAGCGGCGCCCCGCTTCCAGCACGCCGACCTTGTAGCCCTTTTCGGCGAGGCGAAGGGCGGACACGGATCCACCGAAGCCGGAGCCGATGACCACCACGTCGTAGTCGTAGCCGTCCTGCGTCACGTGTGCGTTCTCCTTTGAACTTTGAACGTTGGAACGGCCGTCGGCTACTTCAGCCGGAACTTCTTCATCAGGCCGAGGCTGACCGTCATGAACGCGGCGTAGCGCTCGTCGTCCATGCCGAACGACGGAGCCATCGGCATCACGCGCTGGTGGGCGACCGTCTGCGCCTCGGTGTACTTGAGGATGCCCTCGGAGCCGTGCCGGCGGCCGAGCCCCGACTCCTTCATGCCGCCCATGGGCGACTGCACGCTGCCGTACGCGGGCGCGTACCCCTCGTTGATGTTCACGGTGCCGGTGCGCAGGCGGGCCGCGACCTCGTGGCCGCGCTTGGCGCTCTTCGTCCAGACCGAGGAGTTCAGGCCGTACGCCGTGGAGTTGGCGAGCGAGATCGCCTCGTCCTCGTCGCTGAAGCGGTAGATCGAGACGACCGGGCCGAAGGTCTCCTCGTTACAGACCGACATGGGGGCCTCGACGCCGTCCAGGATCGTCGGCTCGAAGAAGTACGGGCCGATGTCGGGGCGCGCGGTGCCGCCCGCGACGAGCGTGGCGCCCTTCGCGACGGCCTCGTCGACATGCCGCGTCACCGTCTCCAGCTGCCGCTCGCCGACGAGCGAGCCCATCTCCGCGCCGTACGCGAGGGACCGGCCGAGCCGCATCCCCTTGGTGCGGGCGGCGAACCGGGCCACGAACGCGTCGGCGATCGACTCGTGGACGTACAACCGCTCGATGGAGATGCACAGTTGACCGGCCGAGGAGAAGCAGGCGCGGACCGCGCCCGCCGCGGCCTTCTCCACGTCGGCGTCCTCAAGGACGAGCATGGCGTTCTTGCCGCCCAGTTCGAGGGAGACGCCGACGAGGCGCGCGGCGGCGCCCTGCGCGACCTCGCGGCCGGTGCGCGTGGAGCCGGTGAACGAGACGTAGTCGGCGTGCTTGACCAGCTCCGGGCCGACGACCGGGCCCTCGCCTAGTACGACCTGGAAGACCTCGGACGGCAGGCCCGCCTCGATCAGCAGGTCGCGCGCCCACAGGGCGGTCAGGCAGGTCTCCGTGTCGGGCTTCATGACGACCGCGTTGCCCGCGACGAAGGCGGGGAGCGCGTCGCCCACCGACAGTTCGAGGGGGTAGTTCCACGGCGCGATCTGGCCGACGACGCCGCGCGGCTGACGCAGCTCGGTGACCTTGGTCAGCGTCGGGACGGCGCCCGTGTGCCCCTTGGGCTTCAGGTACGAAGACGCCTTGCGGCCGTAGTGCCGGGCGGCGACCGTGACGGCCTGCACCTCTTCGTGCGCGTGCAGACGGGCCTTGCCGGTCTCCAGCTGGATCAGGTCGAGCACCTCGGCCTGGCGGGCGAGCACCAGGTCGTGGAAGCGCAGCAGGACGGCGGCGCGCTTGCGGACCGGCGTCTTCGCCCAGACCTCCTGGGCGGCGCGAGCCCGCTCGAACGCTTCTGCGACGTCCTCGGGCGTCGACTCCGGCAGGTCGGCCAGCTTCTCGCCGGTGAACGGCGTGTGGTTCGCCGTCCGCCCCGAGCCGACCACGTCCCGCGTGAGGCGCGCGATCAGGTCGGGCGTGACCACGTCGACGGCCGTGCGGGCACCCTCGGGGGCGGCCGCGACCGGGTTCGTGCGGGTCTTCTCTGCCACGTGCTCGGGGGTGGCCTGCGACTGCGTCATACGGGCGAGCGTAAGTCCGGGCGTCCGCTTTCGGTACCCGTCGGTAACAGGTTTCACCGACTGCACACACCGCGCCAGTGATCGCTGGCAGCAAAGCCGCTGATCAGGGCTTTGCCACCAACGAACGCGACTTCAGAGCTTGTTGACCTCCAGGTTGGCGATGGCACCCTTGGCGACCTCGCGACCGCGTTCCGTGAAGTCGCCCTTGCCCGGGTAGTCGACCCACAGCCGGTACATGTCGCCGGCCTTGCTCTTGTAGTAGAAGGCCTTCGCCTCGCGCGGCATGTCCTTGTCGAAGTCCGTGCCGATGCTTCGCACGCCGTACGTGATCGTGTTGAGCGCGGCGTCGCGGTCCTGGTACGTGACGTTGGAGTCGGTCTCGCTGGTGCTCTTGGTGTCGCTCGACATCGACGCCCCGGCGCCGCTGAACGTGCCGCCCTTGATGTCCTCGGAGTCCTTGGAGGCCTCGGCGTCGGCCGTGCTCGCGATGTCGGCCACCTCGTCCTTGTGGTCCGCGCGCGACAGGTTCACGGTGATCGCGCCGCTCGGATCCGCGTACGTCATCACCGACTTGTCGTCCTCGTCCGGGATCGGGATGTACGTGTCCGGCAGGCCGACGGTCGTGTCCAGTGGCGCCCCCGCCTCGAACTCCTTCCACCCGTCCGGCAGCGGCCCCGCGAACGGGTTCGCGACGACCAGGTACGCGACGACGGCCGCCACCACGACGCCCGCACCGATGCCCAGGAGGGTCTTGCGGCCCAGGCGCAGGCCGCCCTGGGCGGAGCCGATCTGGACGACCTGGGTCGGCGCCTGCGACGGCGGCTCGGCCGCCTTCTCCAGGAGGACGCGCACCTGCGCCGCGTTGGGCCGGCGCGCCGGGTCCTTCTGCAGCAGCCCGTTGATGGCGTCGGCCAGCGGGCCCTGCGCGGCGGCGGGCGCGGCCGGCGTCGCGTTCAGCACGGACTGGAGCGTCGCGGGCGTGTTGTTGCGGCGGAACGGGGAGACGCCCTCGGTCGCCGCGTACAGGACGACGCCGAGCGACCACAGGTCGGAGGCGGGGCCCGGACGCTGACCGAGGACCCGCTCCGGGGCGATGAATTCGGGCGAGCCGACAAAGCCACCCGTATCGGTCAGATTCGTCTCGCCCTCGATCTGGGCGATGCCGAAGTCGGTGAGGATCACGCGGTCGTGGCGGCCGAGCATCACGTTGTCCGGCTTCACGTCACGGTGCAGGATCCCGCCGGTGTGCGCGGCCTCCAGGGCGCCGAGCATCTCGAGGCCGATGCGGGCGGCCTCGCGGACGCCGAGCGTGCCCTCCTGGAGGGCGGCGCCGAGCGAGCGGCCCTGCACGAACTCCATGACGATCCACGGCTGGCCGTCCTCGACCGCCACGTCGTGCACGTTCACGACGGAGGGGTGGTCGAGCCGGGCCGCGGCGCGGGCCTCGCGGCGCATCCGCTCGAAGGCGTTGGCCCGCTCCCGCTCCGGCAGGTGGTCCGGCAGGCGCGGCTCCTTCACGGCGACCTCGCGGTCCACCGTCTCGTCCTTCGCCCGCCACACCGTGCCCATGCCGCCGTGGCCCAGCTTGCTCAGCAGCCGGTAGCGCCCGGCCACGAGCCGCCCCGCGCCCGGTTCGTGCTGCTCGGTCGAGACCTGCGTGGGCTGGGCGGCGTACGGGTTGCCCGGGTGCGGCACGTACGGCTGCTGCGGCGGTTGCAGGGCAAAGCTGGTGGGCTCGTTCGGGCCGTGTGCGGCTCCCCCGTTGTCACTCATGGGTCCATAAGTACCTTGCGGGACACGCCTGGGACCACTCGGAGCACGGAGTTGTGACCACGCTGATGCGAGGCCTCACCCCCGGGGCACCGCGAACCTGTCGACCGCGGCGTCGAAGTGGGCGCGCGCCCGGGCGGTGTCGCCGACGGGGGCCGACACCCACACGTCGTACATCCGGCCGCCCTCCTCCCAGCACAGGTCGACGGTGTGCCGGGCGCCCTCGGCCTCGCTGAACCCGTTCCAGGTGAACTCCCACAGCGCGGCGTCGTGCCCGTTGTGCGAGGTGTCGGTGACCTTGGCGGCACGGTAGCCCGGATTGTTCTTCGGCCCTCCGGCGTCGGAGCGCCGCTGCACGGCGCCGGGGCCGCCGCTCTCCGTGCGCCCCACCTTGACGCCGATGCGGTAGGTCTTGCCGGGCGACATGTAGAAGATCCGCGGCCCGTCCACGGAGCGCGTGAACCCCTCGGGCACGGCGAGCCGGAAACCCTCGGGGTCCGTGACCGTGCGATAGCCCTGCGGGGCCCCGGCGTCCGGCGTACGGGTCCCCGGCCGGGTCACGGTGACCGTGGAGGTCGGCGAGGGCGAGCCGGAGGCGGACGGCGTACCGGTCGAGGCGGAGACGGTGGTCGTCGGCGGCGGCGCGGGCGTCTTGCCGTTGTCCCCGGCCAGCAGCACCGCGGTCGCGACCCCGGCCCCCGCGAGCGCGGCCACCAGCGCCGCCGCGACGAGCAGCGCCCGGGTCGACACGACACGTCTGCGCCGCGCCATCGGCACGTTCGCCTGCGTCGGGGTGTAGAGCACGCGCGGCACGAGCGGGATGGGGACCGCGGGCTGCGGCGTCGCCCCGGTGGCGATGTACGCGCGCAGCAGCCGCTCGGCCTCGTCCAGGTTCATCCGGCGCGCGGGGTCCCGCTCCAGCAGGCCGCGGATCACCGGGAGCAGCGGCTCGGCCTCCTCGGGCGGTCTGATCTCCTCGTAGACGACGGCGTGCAGGATGCCGCCCAACGAGTCGCGGCGGAAGGGGGATTCGCCGCTCATCGCCGCGCAGAGCAGCGCCCCGAGCGACCACAGGTCGGCCCCCGCGCCGGCCCGCTCCCCCGCCATCCGCTCCGGTGCCGTGTACTCGGGCGAGCCGACGAAGCCGCCGGTCTCGGTGAGGGTGGTGGCGCCCTCGACCTGGGCGATCCCGAAGTCGGTGAGGACGACCCGGCCCGTCGAGCTCTCCAGGAGTACGTTCGCGGGCTTCAGGTCCCGGTGCAGCACGCCCGCGGCGTGGGCGACGCGCAGCGCGCCGAGCAGCGCGAGCCCGATCCGGGCGGCCTCCAGGGGTTCGACGGAGCCTTCCCTGGTGATGCGCTCGGCCAGCGAGTCGCCGCCGACCAGGTCCATGACGATGTACGGGTGTTCCTCGTACAGCACCACGTCGTGCACGACGATCACGTTCGGATGCCGCAATTGGGCCACGGCCTGCGCCTCGCGCAGCATCCGCTCGCGCTGCTGGTCGGCCTCGTCCTCCGAGAGCGTCTCGTCGACGGCGAGTTCCTTGACGGCCACCTGACGACCCAGCAGCGTGTCGGCGGCCCGCCATACGACGCCCATGCCGCCGCGGCCGATTCTGGCCTCCAGCCGGTAACGCCCGGCGATCACACGGGCGTTGTCCCCCTCGGTCCCCATGCGCCCCATCATGCCGCACGCTTGTTCACCGGGACTGCACGCTTCCGGCCAGGGGCCCTCACGTGCCTAGGAGCTCTCGGGTTCCCAGCCGCGCAGTATCGCGTCGAACTGCTGTCGCGCGTCGGGCCAGTCCGATTCCGGGACGGACAGGTAGATGGCGTACTCCGTGCCGTCGTGTGCCCGGTAGGTCTGCTCGATGGCGTGCCGCGGCCCGGACGTCGTGTCCTGCGTCCCGGCGGTCCAGCTGAACTCCCACAGCGACCCGGTCTGGTCCCGGAACATGTTCGACTGCAACAACACCCGCTGGTAGTCCGGCAGCTTGGGCCGCAGCCCCTTCTCCAGGTCCAGCTGGTGCTGGTACGAGTCCTTCCAGTCGGAGGCCTTGTCGATGGCGATACGGACGAACCGCTGCCCGCCGTCGGGCGTGTAGTCGATCTGCGAACCCTCCTGCTGCCGCTTCCAACTGGGCGGCAGCATCAGGCTGAACCCCTCGACATCGTCCCGCCGCACCCAACTGTCGGGGATCGACCCGTCCTTGGGGACTGCCTCGTCCTTGTCGCCGGATCCGCTCTGCCCCCCGGAGTCCTGGCTCCCGGAGTCCTGCCCCGTCGCCGCACTGCTGCTGTCAGCCGCACGCTGATCGATGTAATACATGGCGCCCAACGCCCCGCCACCACCCACGAGCGCAGCAGCCACAACAGCAGCAACCACCTTGGGCCACCGCCGCCTCTTAAGCCCCGCCGGCGATTGAGGCGCGGGGTCCGGGGCAGCGCCCCGCGACTCAGGACCGGTGTCCCGAATCGTCACGGTCGGCTGCCCGGACACATGCCCCACCGGAACCGGCGCCGCCGGCACATGCACCTGCGTCGGCACATACGCCTGCGCCGCACTCGGCCGACGCCCCTCCGCCGCCTCCGCAAGCATCACCTCCGCCTCATCGGCGGTGGGCCGGTCGGCCGGGTCCTTGCTGAGCAGGGCGCCGATGACCGGCCCGATCGCCCCGGCGTTCTCCAGCGCCTCCGGCTCGTCCTCGACGACGGCCTGCATCGTGGCGATCGGCGACGTACGCCGGAACGGGGAGAGCCCCTCCACGGCCGTGTACAGCGTCGCGCCCAGCGCCCACAGGTCGGCGGCGGGCCCGAAGTCGGACCCGCGCACCCGCTCGGGCGCGAGGTAGTCCACGGAGCCGACTATCTCGCCGGTCCGCGTGATGGTGGAGTCGCCCTCGACCTGGGCGATGCCGAAGTCCGTGAGTTTGACCTGCCCGTTGCCTGCGAGGAGCACATTGCCGGGCTTCACGTCCCGGTGCATCACACCGGCGTTGTGCGCGGCACGCAGCGCCCGTAGCGTCCACAGGCCTATCCGGGCGGCCTCTGCGGGCTCGACCCGCCCGTCCGCCTTGACCGCGTCGGCGAGGGACCGCCCCTCGACCAACTCCATGACGATCCACGGCCGGTCGTCGTGCTCAAGCACGTCGTGCACGGTGACGACGGCGGGGTGGTTGATCCGCGCGGCGGCCCGCGCCTCCGTCCGCGTACGCTCGAGCAGGACGGCCCGGTCCGCCTCGGCCACCCACTGGGCAGCCGTCAGCTCCTTCACGGCGACGGTACGGTGCAGCACCTCGTCGTGCGCACGCCACACCCGGCCCATGCCGCCGCGCCCTATGGATTCACCGAGCCGATAGCGCCCGGCAAGGACCTCGCCCTGCATCTGATTCACGTTTCCCCGATACTGTGTCGACCCGGTTCACACTAGGGATCAGTCGCCACACACGGAACAGCCGGGGTCCCACAGAGACCGCACTGTGACGCTTTGTCGCGGGCTCGACGGCTGTGGCGCGCGGGCTCAACCACCGTAGCGATACGTCGAGTACGCCTGCTGATAGAGCCGCGTGACCTCGTCCCGCTCGGCCTCCGGGCCGCGCACCTGCACCACGTGGTACCTGCCGCCGACCACCATCGCGAGATTGCGGACGTACATCTCCCGCCCGTCGGACCCCTGCCAGGTGAACTGCCCCTCGGCCATGGTCCGTCCGCCGACGTCGATGCTCTTCATGCCGCTCGACGTGGCCCAGGTCGAGTCCCGGAACGGCTGCAACTCGTGCTCGTCCTCCCGCTGATACTTCATCGGGTCCTTGCCGTACTTCGCCGTGGAGTCGCGCCCGGGGACGACGAGCAGCTCGAAGGCGCCGTGCGCGTAGACGACCTGCCCCCGCCCGTTCTTCCCCGTCCGCTGCCACCCCTTGGCGACGGCCACCTCGAACCCCGCGGCGTCCTCGCGCAGCACGAAACCGGGGGCCACGTCAGACTGCGGCTTGGTGGAGGAGGGCGTCGAACTGCGCTTGCCCGACGGAGACGCGGCGGACTTCGACGGCTCCGGCGACGGCTTGCCCCGGTCGTCCGAGGAGGCGGAGGGCGCCGCACCCGCCGCGTTCTCCTGCCGGGCGCCCGCGGCCCCGGCCCCGGCGCCCTGGCCCGACTTCGGCATGAACACCATCGCGTACGCCACGGCGCCCACGAGCGCGAGCAGGATCAGCACCAGCAGCCAGCGCCCGAGCGATCTCGGCCGGCGCGTACGTGGAGCGCGCGCGGGCCGCGGCGCGCGCTCCACGGCCCGGCCCCGCTTGTGCCGGCCGTGCTGCCCCGCGGTGGCCGGAACCCGCGCCCGCCGCTTGCGGACGAGCTCTCCCCTGCGGCGTACGACGGGCAGCCGGGCCGCGTCGAAGGCGGGCGCGGGGATGACGTTCACCCCCGCCTCCGGCTCCGGCGCGGAGCGCACCAACGACCGCAGCCAGCCGCGCAGTTCCTCGATGTCGAGCCGCTCGGTGGGGTCCTGGCGCAGCAGCGACTCGACGACCGGCCGCACGGGCCCGCACTCCTCGGCGAACGCGGGCGGCTCGGCGCACACCATCTGCACCAGCTCGGGCGTGGACTCCTCCGGGTACGGGGCGTGCCCCTGCACGGCCCGGAACAACAACGCACCGAGCGCCCACAGATCAGTGGCGGGCCCGACGGGCGCCGCCAACTGCCAGTTCTCCTGCACCGGATACGCCTGCTCGGGCGCCCACCGCTCGGTGACGGGACCGATGACGGTCATGCGCACCTGCCGGGACCGCTCGGCAGATATAGCCCCGCCGGCGTTTGAGGCGCGGGGTCCGGGGCGGAGCCCCGAGTCGTCACCCCCGGATATGAGCTCACTCCACCGGGCAGCCGGCACAACGGCCTTACCGGCCCCCACACCCACGGACTCCACCTCATCCGGATCCCGCTCGACCGCAGGCGCCACGTCATACCCGCACAACGCCTCCTCCGCCGCCCCCACGGCAAGCCCGGTCAGCATCACCCGCCCGTCGTCACAGACAAGCACCGTCCGCGCCGTGACGTTCCTGTGCACCCACCCGTGCGCATGCAGCACCCGCAACGCGGTGAGCACATCGGCGGCGACCTCAGCGGCCCGGTAGGGACTGAGCGGCCCACGCGCGAGCAGCGCGGACAGCGGCCGCGCCGCCACCAGTTCGCTCACGATCCACAGCGAACCGCCCTCGGCGAACACGTCGAAGACCTGGTCGAGCCGGGGGTGGTCGGGGATCCGCGCGGCGGCCTGCACGGCCTCGACGGCGCGCGCCACAATGGGGCCTCCCCTGCTCGAACGGAGTTGAGAGCTTGGGGAAGGTTCAGCGGCCTCCCGCCCCGTATCCCCGCCGGGCCTGAACCCCTCCGGCAGCCCGTCCGCGTCAAGGACCTCCGCCTCGACGACCTCGGGCAACGGCACCTGCCGCACGAGGACTTCCTGCCCGCTGTACGTGTCAAAGGCCCGCGTCTCCGCCGCCGGGGACTCGTACGCGTCCGAGGAGAGGACCGGCAGCCGGTACCGGCCGGCGAGCACCCGCCCCGCGTACTCGTCCACGACGCCTCCCCCTGATCCACCGGCTCTGCCGAGCGACTGCGCACGGTCCCCAAACATTCACGATACGTGCCGCACGGCCCACCGGTTCAGGACTTGGGCTTGAACGTCTGTGTGAATGCCTTCCAGGTCGACTTGCGCTGCTCGCCACCCCAGTCGGAGTCCTTGGCGGTGTACATCAGCCCGTATCCCAGCGACCCGTTCACCACGGTCCCCCGGTCTATCGAGTGCCACTTCGTGCCGCCGTCGGCGTACGTGAACTCCCAGTCGGCCGTCTTCCAGTCGCGGTAGTCCACCGACGCTATGCGCACCCGGTGGTACTGGGAGCGGACCATGTACTTCTCCTGGTTGCGCCAGTCCGCGACCGGGTCGGACTTGGGGCTGCTGGTCCAACCGATCAGCAACCGCTGCCCGTCGGGCCCGGTGAAACGGGCCCCCGCCGCCTGCGTCTTGACGTACTTCCACCCCTTCGGCAGGCCGATCGAGAAGCCCTGGGAGTGCTTGTACGTCTCCTTGACGGCCGCGGCGGACTTGCCCTCGGCGGCGTCACCGCTGGGCGAGGCGCTCGCGCTCGTACTGGGAGACGCGGAGCCGCTCGCCGACGCGCTCCCGGAGGGCTTCTTGTCGCCGCCGGAGCCCTTGTTGTCCTTGGCACCGCTGCCGGCGTCCTTGTCGCCACTGTCGTTCTTGCCGTCAGCGCCGGCCGTGGCCCCGGACGACGCGCCCTTGTCGCCGCCGCCCTTCGCGTCCGCACCGTCGCCGTTGTTCAGGACGAGGGCCAGGATGCCGGAGAGCACGACGACCGCGACGACGAGCGCGCCGATGACGAGGGAGCGGCCCCGCAGCGCGTCCGCGAGGACGGCCGTGCCACCCGGGCGCCCACCGCCCGCGGCCGGGCCGGCGGGCGCGGTCGCCCCGGGCTCCTCCGACTTCGCCTTCGGAGCCGTCGCGGCGGCGGCCGCCTTGCGTACGTTCTTCAGGGCGCCGCGCATCTTCTCCGCGGTCTCTTCGCTCCTGGCGGCGACACCTGCCGCGGCCGAGGCGGCGGCAGCCTTCGCGGCAGCTGCCCTGGCCGCCGCGGCGCCCTTCTCCCTGGGCTTCCTGGGCTCCTTGCGCTTCTTCGGCGCGGGAGCGGGCGGCAGCGGCACCACCTTCGTGGCCTCGACCGGCTCCGGCTCGGGGGCCGGCTTCGGCTCCGGGGCATGGATGATGTCGTTCAGCATCAACCGCGTCGTCGCGTCGTCGAGCCGCTGGTCGGGGTCCTTGTCGAGCAGCCCGTAGATCACCGGCTCCAGCGGCCCCGCGTTCTTCGGCGGGTCCACCTGCTCGGTCATCACGGCGGTCAGCGTGGCGATCGCCGACCCCTTGTCGTACGGCGGCACACCCTCCACGGCCGCGTACAGCAGACCGCCGAGCGACCACATGTCGGCGGCGGGCCCCGGCTTGTGGCCTCGGGCACGCTCGGGCGAGATGTACGAGGGCGCGCCGACCAGCATTCCAGTCGAGGTGATCGACGGGTCACCCTCGACCTGCGCGATCCCGAAGTCCGTCAGGACAACGCGACCGTCCTCCGAGATCAGCACGTTGGACGGCTTCACGTCGCGGTGCAGGATGCCCTCGCGGTGCGCGGAGCGCAGCACGTCGAGCACGGCGAGCCCGACCTCGGCGGCCCGCCGGGGTTCGAGCAGTCCGTCCTCGCGGATGGCCTCGGCGAGGGACATGCCCTCGACCAACTCCATGACGATCCACGGCCGGTCGTCCTCGTCGACCACGTCGTAGACCGTCACCGCGCCGTTGTTGCGGATCCGCGCGATCGCCTTCGCCTCACGCAACGTACGCGTGATCAGGCGGCGCTTCTCCTCGTCGTCGATGGCGCCCGGGAAGCGCAGCTCCTTCACCGCCACCGTGCGCCCGAGTGTCTCGTCCTTGGCCCGCCACACGGTGCCCATGCCGCCCCGGCCCAGCACATCGCCGAGCCGGTACCGGCCGGCGAGCAGCCGGCCCTCCGGAGCTGTCACGGACTCCTCCTGATCGTCCCGACCGGATGAATCCTGACGAGTGCCCTTGTCTTCACGGGCCTCGCCCGCCCGCTCCGCCTCCGACATGCGTCCCCTCTAGCAACCCGCCCTGACAGAGCCTTCATTGTCCCATCACTGGACCACCACTCCGCGCGCCGGGTCACCCCCACCCGACACGCACAGGAACGTCCCACAATGGTGCGCCCGCACCCCCGAAGGGACCGTCGTTGCCCGTACTCCGGACACTCCTGGCCATACCGCTGGCCGCGGCCATCGTGTGCCTGGCCCCGAGCAGTGCGCCAGGTCCGACGACGCCCGCGGACGACACTCTTCCGCTGCTCGTGACGCGAGGCAAGGCCCCGTCGGCCGCGCTCCTGGCAACCGACGGCTCCACAGGCCACTTCACCACCACCAGCACCGACCTCACCCGCTCCGATCATGTGCGCGCGGGCAGCATCACCAAGACCTTCATAGCGACGGTGGTCCTCCAACTCGCCATGGAACACCGCCTGCACCTCTCCGCACACATCACCACCTACCTCCCCACCCTCCCGGACACCCGCGAACTCACGGTCCGCTCGCTCCTGACCCAGACCAGCGGCCTCTACGACTTCACGGCCACCACCCACGGCCGCGTCCCGCTGACCCCGAGAGCGGTGGCGGCGCTCGCACTCTCCGAGCCCCGGACGACCCGCCCAGGAACCTGGTCGTACTCCAACACCAATTACGTACTCCTGGGCATGATCATCCATCAGGTCACGGGCCACTCCTACGCCACGGAGGCCCGCCACCGCATCATCGACCCGCTCCACCTCACCGGCACCACGTTCCCCGGCGCCCGCACCACGGTCCCGAGCCCGCACGGCCCCGACGCGGTCCGCCTCGACCCACGCACGGCCGGCGCCTCCGGCGAACTGATATCCACGCTCCCCGACCTGAACCGCTTCTACGCGGCCCTCCTGGCAGGCCACCTCCTCCCACCCGAGGCCCTCCGCACGATGCTCAACACCCGCCCCACAAACGGCCATTACGGCATGGGCCTCTACCCGGAAAAACTCCCCTGCGGCACGACGGTCTGGGGCCACAACGGCCGCATAGCCCACACCTACGTCCGTACAGCGGCAACACCCGACGGCTCACGCACCGTCACCTTCCGCACGACAAGCCCAACTTTGTCGCACGACACCGACATCGAACGAAACATACTCGCGTCAGAGTTCTGCCAGCGACCACAATCAAGCCCCTCCCGCGATTGAGCCGCACACCAAGCCCCTCCGGCGATTGAGCCGCACACCAAGCCCCTGCGGCGATTGAGCAGCGGGGTCCGGGGCAGAGCCCCGATCTTTCAGCCCCGCCGGCGCTTGAGGCGCGGGGCCCGGGGCAGCGCCCCGCGACCGCAACCCCGGCACCCGCAACAACGACACCCGCCCCACCGAAGGTCAAAGCGGCACGATGTCCGGCGCCCCAAGCCGCGCCGCATCCGCCGTAAGGTCATCCGGCTGCCGCTGCGACTCCCGCTCCGCCTCCACCCGCTTCTCGTAATGCTCGACCTCCCGCTCCACCTGGTCCTTGTCCCACCCAAGAACCGGCGCCATCAACTCCGCCGCCTCCCTCGCACACCGCACCCCCCGGTCGAAGGTCTCGATGGAGATCCGGGTCCGCCGCGTCAGCACGTCGTCGAGGTGCCGCGCCCCTTCGTGCGAGGCCGCGTAGACGACCTCGGCCCGCAGATAGTCGTCGGCACCGGTGAGCGGCGCCCCCAACCCCGGGTCGGCGGAGACGAGTTCGAGGATCTCCTCGGCCAGCGCCCCGTACCGGTTGAGCAGGTGCTCGACCCGCACCACGTGCAACCCCGTACGCGCGGCGATCCGCGCCCGCGCGTTCCACAGCGCCCGGTACCCCTCGGCCCCCACCAGCGGCACCTCCTCGGTCACGCACTCGGCGACCCGCTGGTCGAGCCCGTGCACGGCCTCGTCGACGGCGTCCTTGGCCATGACCCGGTACGTCGTGTACTTGCCGCCCGCCACGACCACAAGACCCGGCGCGGGATGCGCCACCGTGTGCTCCCGCGACAGCTTGCTCGTCGCATCGCTCTCCCCTGCGAGCAGCGGCCGCAGCCCCGCGTAGACCCCCTGCACGTCATCACGCGAAAGCGGGACGCCGAGCACGGAGTTGACGTGCTCCAACAAGTAATCAATATCCGCACTCGACGCCGCCGGATGCGCCTTGTCCAGGTCCCATTCGGTGTCGGTCGTGCCGATGATCCAGTGCCGCCCCCACGGAATGACGAACAGCACGCTCTTCTCGGTCCGCAGGATCAGCCCGGTCGTCGAGTTGATCCGGTCCTTCGGGACCACCAGATGGATCCCCTTGGAAGCCCGCACATGGAACTGCCCACGCTCGCCGACCATGGCCTGCGTGTCATCGGTCCACACACCGGTGGCATTGACGATCTGCTTCGCCCGGATCTCGTACTCCCCACCCCCCTCCACGTCCTCCACCCGCGCCCCGACAACCCGCTCACCCTCCCGCAGGAACCCGGTGACCCGCGCACGGTTCGCGGCCTTGGCGCCGTACATGGCGGCGGTCCGCACCAGGGTCGCCACATACCGGGCGTCGTCCATCTGCGCGTCGTAGTACTGAAGCGCGCCGACGAGAGCGTCCTTCTTCAAACAGGGCGCGACCCGCAGCGCATGCTTACGCGTCAGATGCCGGTGCATCGGCAGTCCGCGCCCGTGCCCACGCGCCATCGACATCGCGTCGTACAGCGCGACGCCCGACCCGGCGTACACCCGCTCCCACGCCTTGTGCTGCAACGGATACAGGAAGGGCACGGGCTTCACGAGGTGCGGGGCGAGCCGCTCCAACAACAGCCCGCGCTCCTTCAGCGCCTCGCGGACGAGCGCGAAGTCCAGCATCTCCAGATACCTGAGCCCGCCGTGGACCAGCTTGCTTGAACGGCTCGACGTGCCGGAGGCCCAGTCCCGCGCCTCGACGATCCCGGTGGACAGGCCGCGGGTCACCGCGTCGAGCGCCGTGCCCGCGCCGACCACCCCGGCTCCCACGACAAGAATGTCCAGCTCGCGCTCCGCCATGGCCGCCAGAGCCTGTGCACGCTGCTCGGGTCCCAGTGTCGCTGCCTTCACTGCTGCCTCCCGCTGTCGTCGGCGTGGCTCACGCGTGTGGTGTGCCCGGCCTCATGTACCTCGAAGCGCCCACCGCACTCTCCCTACATGCCCCGATTCTTCACCCGCTGCCCGATTCGGGCCACCAGCGGGCGCGCGCCTGTGGACAACTTGCGGAGACTCGCGGCGCAACACTCGCAAATCCATCGCTATGCAATACGACATATCGGTCATATTTACTCCTAGTCTGACAGGGCGCTCGCTCATCCTGTCCACAGGGCTTGCGCCCTCGTCCCGCTCCGGTTAATGACCGGTCCGCTCCTCGGGAAAGGACGGCAACCGCCATGCCCGCAGACCTCGCCGTCATCGGCCTCGGCCACCTCGGCCTGCCCCTCGCGCAGGCCGCCGTGGCGGCCGGGATCGCGACCATCGGCCACGATCCGGCCCGTGCCCGGGATCTCGCGGCGGGCCGGCTGCCCGGCGGCGGCGACTCGGCGGCCCTCACTGCCGCCGACCTCCGCCGCATGCTCTCCGCGGGCTTCCGCCCCACGGCCAACCCCGCCGAGCTCGCCCGTGTCCGCACCGCCGTGATCTGCGCCCCGACCCCGCAGGGCCCCGACGGGGCGCCAATGCTCACCCCGGTCGTCGAGGCGACCCGCGCACTCGCCGCCCGGCTCCGCCCGCACACCACGGTGATCATCGAGTCGCCCGTGCCGCCCGGCACCACGCAGTCGCTCCTCCTCCCCGTCCTCGAAGAGGGCTCGGGCCTGCGCGCGGGACGCGACTTCCACCTCGCCCACGCCCCCGGCCGCGTCGACCCCGGCAACCGCCTGCACCCCTACACGTCGACCCCCAAGGTGATCGGCGGCCACACCCCCGCCTGCACCGAGTCGGCGGCCACCTTCTACGGCCGCCTGACCGACAAGGTGGTACGCGCGCGTGGCCCGCGGGAAGCGGAGACCGTGCACCTCCTGGAGACCAACTACCGGCACGTCAACATCGCCCTGGTCAACGAGATGGCGGTGCTCTGCCACGACCTGAACGTCGACCTCTGGGACGTCATCCGCTGCGCGGAGACGAAGCCCTTCGGCTTCCAGGCCTTCCGCCCCGGCCCCGGCGTCGGCGGCCACGCCCTCGCCCAGGACCTCACGGGCCCGCACCTGCCCACACGCCCCCTGCGCATGGTCGAACTGGCCCGCCAGGTCAACCACCACATGCCGTCGTACGTGGTCCAGCGCGCGGCCACCCTCCTCAACGAGCACGGCAAGTCGGCCCGCGGCGCCCGGATCCTCCTCCTCGGCATCACCTACAAGCCGGACCTCGCCGACCAGCAGGCGGCCCCCGCCGAGGAGATCGCCACCCGCCTCATGCAACTCGGCGCCGCCGTCAGCTACCACGACCCGTACGTGCCGTCCTGGAACGTCCTGGACCGCCCGGTCCCACGCGCCGACTCCCTCTACGAGGCCGCCGCCGACGCCGACCTGACGATCCTGCTGCAACAGCACCGCACGTACGATCTCCAGGGCCTCTCCGTAAAAGCCCAACTCCTCCTGGACACAAGGGGCGCCACTCCGGCGGGAGCGGCCCACCGCCTCTAACCACGGGGCTGTGTCGATTTGCGGCTCCGCCGCGCGGGCGCAAAAAAACGGGTTGGGCCCCACCTATCCGGTGAGGCCCAACCCGTTTCCCGCTACGCGCTACCGCTTGTGTGTGGCATCGGCCACCGTGACCTCGACCCGCTGGAACTCCTTGAGCTCGCTGTAGCCGGTCGTCGCCATGGCCCGCTTCAGCGCACCGAAGAAGTTCATCGACCCGTCGGGCGTGTGCGAGGGCCCGGTCAGGACCTCCTCGGTCGTGCCGACCGTGCCGAGGTCGACCTTCTTGCCGCGCGGCACGTCCTCGTGGACGGCCTCCATGCCCCAGTGGTGACCGCGGCCCGGCGCGTCCGTGGCGCGGGCCAGCGGGGACCCCATCATCACGGAGTCGGCGCCGCAGGCGATCGCCTTGGGCAGGTCGCCGGACCAGCCCACGCCACCGTCGGCGATGACGTGCACGTAGCGGCCACCGGACTCGTCCATGTAGTCACGGCGGGCAGCAGCCACATCGGCCACAGCGGTCGCCATCGGCACCTGAATACCCAGCACGTTCCGCGTGGTGTGCGCGGCGCCGCCACCGAAGCCGACGAGCACACCCGCCGCACCGGTCCGCATCAGGTGCAGCGCGGCCGTGTACGTGGCGCAGCCGCCCACGATGACCGGGACATCCAGCTCGTAGATGAACTGCTTCAGGTTCAGCGGCTCGGCGGCACCGGAAACGTGCTCGGCGGAGACCGTGGTCCCGCGGATCACGAAGATGTCGACGCCCGCGTCCACGACCGCCTTGGAGAACTCGGCGGTGCGCTGCGGGGAGAGCGCGGCGGCGGTGACGACACCGGAGTCGCGCACCTCCTTGATGCGCTGCCCGATCAGGTCGGCCTGGATGGGCGCGGAGTAGATCTCCTGGAGGCGGCGGGTCGCGGCCTCGGGCGTCAGCTCGGCGATCTCGTCGAGCAGCGGCTGCGGGTCCTCGTAACGGGTCCACAGGCCCTCGAGGTTGAGGACACCGAGTCCGCCCAGCTCACCGATGCGGATCGCGGTCGCCGGCGAGACGACGGAGTCCATGGGGGCCGCCAGGAACGGCAGCTCGAAGCGGTAGGCATCGATCTGCCAAGCGATCGAGACCTCCTTCGGGTCGCGGGTGCGCCGACTCGGAACGACGGCGATGTCGTCGAAGGCGTACGCGCGGCGGCCGCGCTTGCCGCGCCCGATCTCGATCTCAGTCACGTTGGGGGGCGCCTTTCACATCTGGGTCCCACTTGGGCCTTGCCTGTCCAGTATCCCTGACACGCGAAGAGAGGGGCGGACCGGAGGTCCTCAGGCAAGGGCGGTGGTGGGTGACGGGCGGGAGGTCCCGGTGTTTCCCAGGACCGCCCCATCACGTCTGACCTGCTGTTACTTGCTGCGGCTGTAGTTCGGCGCCTCGACCGTCATCTGGATGTCGTGCGGGTGGCTCTCCTTGAGACCCGCCGACGTGATCCGGACGAACCTGCCGTTGCTCTGCAGCTCCGGAACCGTGCGCCCGCCGACGTAGAACATCGACTGGCGCAGGCCACCGGTGAGCTGGTGCACGACCGCGGACAGCGGGCCGCGGTAGGGCACCTGGCCCTCGATGCCCTCGGGGACGAGCTTGTCGTCGGAGGCGACACCCTCCTGGAAGTACCGGTCCTTGGAGAAGGACCGCTGCTCGCCGCGCGTCTGCATGGCGCCCAGCGAACCCATGCCGCGGTACGACTTGAACTGCTTGCCGTTGATGAAGAGCAGCTCGCCCGGGGACTCCTCGCAGCCCGCGAGCAGCGAGCCGAGCATCACGGTGTCGGCGCCGGCTACGAGCGCCTTGGCGATGTCACCGGAGTACTGCAGGCCACCGTCGCCGATGACCGGGACACCGGCCTCCCGGGCGGCGAGGGACGCCTCGTAGATGGCCGTGACCTGCGGGACGCCGATACCGGCGACGACACGCGTGGTGCAGATCGAGCCCGGTCCGACACCGACCTTGATGCCGTCGGCACCGGAGTCGACGAGCATCTTGGCGCCGTCACGGGTGGCGATGTTGCCCCCGATGACGTCGACGCCGCCCGCGTTGGACTTGACCTTGGCGACCATGTCACCGACGAGCCTCGAGTGCCCGTGCGCGGTGTCGACGACGATGAAGTCGACGCCCGCCTCGATGAGGGCCTGGGCGCGCTCGAAGGCGTCACCGGCCACACCCACCGCGGCGCCGACGAGCAGCCGACCCCCGGAGTCCTTCGCGGCGTTCGGGTACTGCTCGGCCTTCTTGAAGTCCTTGACCGTGATGAGGCCCTTGAGGAGGCCCGCGTCGTCGACCAGCGGAAGCTTCTCGATCTTGTGGCGGCGCAGCAGCTCCATCGCGTCGACGCCGGAGATGCCGACCTTGCCCGTGACGAGCGGCATCGGCGTCATGACCTCGCGGACCTGACGGCTGCGGTCGTTCTCGAAAGCGATGTCGCGGTTGGTGACGATGCCGAGCAGCTTGCCGCCGCCGTCGGTCACCGGCACACCGGAGATGCGGAACTTCGCGCAGATCGCGTCGGCCTCGGCGAGCGTCGCGTCCGGGTGCACCGTGATCGGGTCGGTGACCATGCCGGACTCGGAGCGCTTCACGAGGTCCACCTGGTTCGCCTGGTCGGCGATCGACAGGTTGCGGTGCAGGACACCCACGCCACCCTGCCGCGCCATGGCGATCGCCATGCGGGACTCGGTGACCTTGTCCATCGCGGCGGACAGCAGCGGGATGTTCACCCGTACGTTCTTCGAGACGTGCGAGGCGGTGTCGATCTGGTCGGGCGCCATGTCCGACGCGCCCGGCAGCAGCAGCACGTCGTCGTAGGTCAGCCCGAGCGTCGCGAATTTCTCGGGCACTCCGTCGACGTTTGCAGTCATGACACCTTCCCCAAATGGCCTTGATCGGTGCGGATGTCCATGCTAACGGCCCGCGGGGGTGTCTCATTCCACGATCAAGATCATCGGCGCACTTTGTACGTTTACACGTACACGTCAGGGGGATGTGCCACTGCTCCGCGAGCGCCCCGCCACCTACTGCTCGGCGAGCGCCCGGAGCCTGCTCAACGCCCGGTGCTGCGCCACGCGCACGGCGCCGGGTGACATGCCCAACATCTGCCCGGTCTCCTCCGCGGTGAGCCCGACGGCGATACGCAGCAGGAGCAGCTCCCGCTGGTTCTGCGGAAGGTTGGCGAGCAACTGCTTGGCCCACGCGGCGTCGCTGTTCAACAGCGCCCGCTCCTCCGGGCCGAGGGAGTCGTCGGGCCGCTCGGGCATCTCGTCGGAGGGCACCGCCGTGGACCCGGGGCCGCGCATGGCCGCCCGCTGCAGATCGGCGACCTTGTGCGCGGCGATGGCGAAGACGAAGGCCTCGAAGGGCCGCCCGGTGTCCTTGTAGCGCGGCAGCGCGAGCAGCACCGCGACGCAGACCTCCTGGGCGAGATCCTCCACGAAGTGCCGCGCGTCACCCGGGAGTCGGGAAAGACGCGTGCGGCAGTAGCGGATCGCGAGGGGGTGGACATGCGCGAGCAGATCGTGCGTGGCCTGCTCGTCGCCGTCCACGGCGCGGCCGACGAGCGTACCGATGACCCCCTGGGGAGTCGCTGCCTCGTCGTCACGCATCGGTCCATGGTGCCCCGACGCCTTTCGGTCCGAGACACCGTGCCCGTAGTTGTGCACCGAAGCGTTATGAGCAGGTGCGCCGGAACTCATCTCCTGCGCCCTCCCCTCTCGCTGACCCTGCTCACCCGACTCGTCCCCGAGGAACTCCACACCCCCAAGGATGCGGCATCGCGCGCGAAGCGTCGAAAAGTCGCGGCGCGACGGGCCGGAGCGGCGTCCCTCACGGCGGGTCCACCGCGCCCCGAAGGGCGCGGAGGCGTGCCGATCAGCGGCTCGTCGTCAGCGAACCAGGCCCCAGCGGAACCCGAGCGCCACCGCGTGCGCACGGTCCGAGGCGCCGAGCTTCTTGAACAGGCGACGCGCGTGCGTCTTGACCGTGTCCTCGGAGAGGAACAGCTCGCGCCCGATCTCGGCGTTGGACCGCCCGTGGCTCATGCCCTCGAGCACCTGGATCTCCCGCGCGGTGAGCGTGGGGGCGGCCCCCATCTCGGCCGAGCGCAGTCTGCGCGGCGCGAGCCGCCAGGTCGGGTCGGCGAGCGCCTGCGTCACCGTGGCCCGCAGCTCGGCGCGCGAGGCGTCCTTGTGCAGATAGCCGCGGGCGCCGGCGGCGACCGCCAGGGCCACCCCGTCCAGATCCTCGGCCACGGTGAGCATGATGATGCGCGCACCGGGATCGGCGGAGAGCAGCCGCCGCACTGTCTCGACGCCGCCCAGACCGGGCATGCGTACGTCCATCAGAATCAGGTCCGAGCGATCGGCGCCCCAGCGGCGGAGTACTTCCTCGCCGTTGGCCGCGGTCGTCACGCGCTCGACGCCGGGCACGGTCGCGACCGCGCGGCGCAGCGCCTCTCGGGCAAGCGGGGAGTCGTCGCAGACGAGGACGGATGTCATGACCGTCCTCCGCAGCTGATGCGCGTCACCTTGAGCCTCCAGGCTGTGTACGAATCGTCACCTGTGCGGTCGACATTCAACAAGGCAATCGGACACTTGCCCGAGCACTTGCTCCTTCAACCGCCTCCGCACTCTCAACGACGGTCACTCGAAAGAGTTACGGGTCGGACGACCTCCTTCGGCACTCTACGTGAGGGCGCGAACACGGTGCGGACAGCGCGGCGGACCCACAACGTTTCATCACAACCCATGCCCCATTTGGAAGGTTTTCCTTCCTTTTACTGGTATCTGTAGCTAGATTCGCAATGAGTCATATTTTCATCTCCTTAGACAGTAGATGTACGGTCATGTGCACCGCATCCACGTCTGAACGGCTACAAGGGGACACAGCAATGGCAGATTTCTCCCGCCTACCCGGACCGAACGCCGATCTGTGGGACTGGCAGCTCCTCGCGGCCTGCCGCGGGGTGGACAGCTCGCTCTTCTTCCACCCGGAGGGCGAACGTGGGGCGGCTCGCAGCGCCCGTGAGAACTCGGCCAAGGAGGTCTGCATGAGGTGCCCGGTGCGCGCGGAGTGCGCTGCTCACGCCCTACAGGTGCGTGAGCCGTACGGCGTGTGGGGCGGCCTGACGGAGGACGAGCGCGAAGAGCTCATGGGGCGGGCCCGCAACCGGCTCGTCACCGCGTCGGCCCCGAGTGGAGGACAGGCCGCCACAAGCGGCGCGCACAACTGAAGGAACGTTTCTGCACGCATCTGAACGGCCCGCGGAGGCGGGGCGCGCCGAGCCGCGCCCGCCTCCGCGTTCAGTGCGGGGCGGACCTGTTCAGCGTGTCGCGGCCTTCGCGAGGTGGTCGAGGGTCGCGCGGACCGCGGGCACCTGGGCCAGATCGGGCAGGGTGAGCGCGACGATCTCGCGGCGCACGGCGGGCTCGACGGTCACTGTGCGTGCACCCTTGGGCCGAACGGACTCGATGGCCAGTTCGGGGAGGACCGCCACGCCGAGCCCGGCGCTCACGAGTCCGACCACCGCCGGGTAGTCGTCCGTCGCGAAGTCGATGCGCGGGGCGAACCCCGCTCCCCTGCACACCTCGACCAGCTGGCGGCGGCAGCGCGGGCAGCCCGCGATCCACGGCTCGTCCGCGAACGCGTCGATGGTGACCGAGCCCGCCCCGGCCAGCGCGTGCCCCTCGGGGACGAGGCCCACGAGCCGGTCCGCGAACAGCGTCCGTACGACGAGGTCGTCCCAGTCCTCCGCGGCGTGCGCACCCTCGTAGCGGAAGGCAAGCGCGACGTCGCAGTCGCCCTCGCGCAGCATCTCCACGGAGCGCGGCGGCTCGGCCTCCACCAGGGACACGCGCGTGCCGGGGTGCTCGGCGCGCAGGGCGGCGAGTGCGGCGGGGACGAGCGTCGAGCTGCCGCTGGGGAAGGACACGAGCCGGACCCGGCCCGCCCGCAGCCCGGCGATGGCGGCGACCTCCTCCTCGGCGGCGGTGAGCCCGGCGAGGATGCCCGACGCGTGCCGCACGAGGGCCTCGCCGGCCTGCGTCAGGCGCATCTCGCGGCCGGTGCGGATCAGCAGCGGGGTGCCGGCCGAGGACTCCAGGGCCTTCATCTGCTGACTCACGGCGGGCTGGGTGCAGCCCAGCTCGCGGGCTGCCGCGGAGAAGGAGCCGGTGGCGGCGACGGCGCGCAGGACACGGAGATGACGAGCCTCGATCACCCCTCAAGCATAAGGGACGCTTGGATATCGCGCCGAATAACGCATGGCGACTTTGGGTCCGGGTCCCGTAGCGTTCCGCGCATGAAGCTTCTGTCGCTGAATCTGGGGCGGCCCGAGCCCGCCGAGTACACGGACCAGCCCGAGGGGGTCACGGGCATCGACAAGCGGCCCGTCACCGGTCCCGTGCGGGTGTCGGCGCCGGGCCCCGAGGGGACCGGCGCGAGCGGGCTCGCCGGGGACGCGGTGTGCGACCTGCGGCACCACGGCGGGGACCATCAGGCCGTGTACGCGTACGCGCGTGAGGACCTGGACGCGTGGAGCAAGGAGCTCGGCCGGCCGCTGCCCAGCGGCACGTTCGGCGAGAACCTCACGACGGAGGGGGTCGACGTGTCGGGCGCGCAGATCGGCGAACGCTGGCGCGTCGGTGCCGAGTTGGTCCTGGAGGTCACATCGGGCCGCATCCCGTGCCGGACCTTCCAGGGGCATCTGGGCGAGCGGGGCTGGGTGAAGCGGTTCACGCGGGAGGGGGTGCCGGGGGCGTACTTCCGGGTGATCGAACCGGGCGAGATACGGGTGGGCGATCCCATCGAGATCGTGCACCGGCCCGAGCACGGGGTGACGGTGGCGGTGCAGTTCCGGGCGGTGACGACTGAGCGGGGGTTGCTGCCGAGGTTGTTGGAGGCGGGTGGGGCGCTTCACCCGGAGGCGTTGCGCTCCGCGCGGGAGTACGTCGAGAAGTACGGCTCGTAGCCATCGTTGCGGTCGACCGCTCCCACGCCACGGGGCTCCGCCCCGGACCCCGCGCCTCAAACGCCGGCGGGGCTGAAAGAATTCGTGCTCATTAGCCTTGGGGCATGACTACCGCTCTGATCACCGGATCCACCGCAGGCATCGGCGCCGCGTTCGCACGGCGGCTCGGCGCGGACGGGCACAACCTGGTGCTCGTCGCGCGCGACACCGAGCGGCTGCACGAGCAGGCGACAGAGCTGCACGACCGGCACGGCATCGAGGCCGAGGTGCTCACCGCCGACCTGGCCACGGATGACGGAATCGCGGCGGTCGAGGCCCGGCTGACGGACCGTAAGGCCGCGGTCGATCTACTCGTCAACAACGCCGGGTTCGGCAACAAGGGGCAGTACCTGGAAGTCCCGATGGCCGACGAGCTGACGATGCTGAAGGTGCACTGCGAGGCGGTGCTGCGGCTGACGTCGGCGGCCGTGGGGGCGATGCGCGAGCGCGGTCGCGGCGGCGTGGTGAACGTGGCGTCGGTGGCGGCCTTCGTGCCGCGCGGCACGTACGGCGCCTCGAAGGCGTGGGTCGTGCAGTTCACGCAGGGCGCGGCGAAGGATCTCGCGGGCAGCGGGGTGCGGTTGATGGCGCTGTGCCCCGGGTTCGTCCGTACGGAGTTCCATCAGCGGGCCGGGATGGGCACGGGCAACATTCCGAAGTGGATGTGGCTCGACGCGGACAAGTTGGTGGCGGCGGCGCTGGGCGATCTGGCCCGCGGCAAGTCGCTGTCGATCCCGGACCCGCGGTACAAGGCGCTTATGGGTGTGGTGAAGGTGACGCCGCGCGTGCTTTTGGGCGGGGTCACGTCCCGCACGGGCCGCAAGTACGGTCCCCAGTAACGGTCGTCCGTCCCCACGTCACGGGGCTCCGCCCCGGACCCCGCGCCTCAAACGCCGGCGGGGCTTGATGTGCCGAGGCCCGGCCCCCCGCGACGGGGAGCCGGGCCTCGGTCGGCGGCCGCCTGAGCGGCAGCGAATCAGTGCGAGTGGCCGTGCCCGTGGCCCGCGGCCTCGGGCTCCTCGTCGGCCGGCTTCTCGACGACCAGGGTCTCGGTCGTGAGCAGCAGGGAGGCGATGGAGGCGGCGTTCTCCAGGGCGGAGCGCGTGACCTTGACCGGGTCGATGACACCGGCCTTGACCAGGTCGACGTAGTCGCCGGTCGAGGCGTTGTAGCCGTTGCCGTTCTCGAGCTCCTTGACCTTGGAGACGATCACGTAGCCCTCCTGGCCGGCGTTCTCGCCGATCCAGCGGAGCGGCTCGACGACGGCGCGGCGGACCACGGCGACACCGGTGGCCTCGTCGCCGACCTTGCCGAGCGAGTCGTCGAGGACCTTGGAGGCGTGCACCAGAGCGGAGCCACCACCGGAGACGATGCCCTCCTCGACCGCGGCGCGGGTCGCGGAGATGGCGTCCTCCAGACGGTGCTTCTTCTCCTTGAGCTCGACCTCGGTGGCCGCACCGACGCGGATGACGCAGACGCCACCGGCCAGCTTGGCCAGGCGCTCCTGCAGCTTCTCGCGGTCCCAGTCCGAGTCCGTGTTCTCGATCTCGGCCTTGATCTGCGCGACGCGGCCCTTGACGTCCTCGGCCTTGCCGCCACCGTCGACGAGCGTGGTGTCGTCCTTGGTGATGGTCACGCGGCGCGCGGTGCCGAGCACCTCGAGACCGGCCTGGTCGAGCTTGAGGCCGACCTCCTCGGCGATGACGGTGGCACCGGTGAGGGTGGCCAGGTCCTGCAGCATCGCCTTGCGGCGGTCACCGAAGCCGGGGGCCTTCACGGCGACGGCGTTGAACGTGCCGCGGATCTTGTTCACGACCAGGGTCGACAGGGCCTCGCCCTCGACGTCCTCGGCGATGATCAGGAGCGGCTTGGAGCCACCGTTCTGGATGACCTTCTCCAGGAGCGGGAGCATGTCCTGGATCGAGCCGATCTTGCCCTGGTGGATCAGGATGTACGGGTCGTCGAGGACGGCCTCCATACGCTCTTGGTCGGTGACGAAGTACGGGGACAGGTAGCCCTTGTCGAAGGCCATGCCCTCGGTGAAGTCGAGCTCCAGGCCGAAGGTGTTGGACTCCTCGACGGTGATGACACCGTCCTTGCCGACCTTGTCCATCGCCTCGGCGATGAGCTCGCCGACCTGGTTGTCCTGGGCGGACAGACCGGCGACGGCCGCGATGTCGGACTTGTCGTCGATCGGGCGGGCGGTCGCGAGGAGCTCCTCGGACACGGCCTTGACCGCGGCGTCGATGCCCTTCTTCAGGGCGGCCGGGGAGGCGCCGGCGGCAACGTTGCGCAGGCCTTCCTTGACCAGGGCCTGGGCGAGCACGGTGGCGGTGGTCGTACCGTCACCCGCGATGTCGTTGGTCTTGGTCGCCACCTCCTTCACCAGCTGCGCGCCGAGGTTCTCGTACGGGTCCTCGACCTCGACCTCACGGGCGATCGTGACGCCGTCGTTGGTGATGGTGGGGGCACCGAACTTCTTGTCGATGACGACGTTGCGGCCCTTGGGGCCGATCGTCACCTTGACCGTGTCGGCAAGCTTGTTGACGCCGCGCTCGAGGGCGCGACGGGCGTCCTCGTCGAACTTCAGGATCTTCGCCATGGAGCTGAGTCAGTCCTCTCGAAAAAACGAACCGCGCCCCTCGCACCCGGCAATATCAGCGGGGGCCAGGGGCGCGGTTCAAAGCATTCTGCTTCAGTGAAGCCGGGAAAGCTCGGGTGAATTACTTCTCGACGATCGCGAGCACGTCGCGAGCCGAGAGGACGAGGTACTCGTCGCCGTTGTACTTCACCTCGGTGCCGCCGTACTTGCTGTACAGCACGACATCGCCGACCTTGACGTCGAGCGGAAGACGCTCGCCGTTCTCGAAGCGGCCCGGGCCCACGGCGAGGACAGCACCCTCCTGGGGCTTCTCCTTCGCGGTGTCCGGAATGACCAGGCCAGAGGCCGTGGTCTGCTCGGCGTCGAGCGGCTGGACCACAATGCGGTCCTCAAGCGGCTTGATGGCAACCTTGGAGCTGGTGGTCGTCACGATCCGGTCTCCCCCTTCGGAGATCTCACGGGGTTAACAGTCTGGGGTGGCGACCAGGTGGATCCGTCGTCGCGGGTGCCGGACCTGCCCGTCGCTGTTGGCACTCTCCAGTGGTGAGTGCCAGAACCGAGACTATGACCGCGATTAGCACTCGGTCAAGCGGACTGCTAATCGACACCGTCGCGGGTCGCCGGATCACAGGTAGTCCTCCAGCCTCCCGACCGTGAGTCCCGCCTGCCGTACGCGGTCCAGCAGCCGGGCGGCCGCCTCCTGCCGCATCCCGTGGACCGGGAGGATGTCGCCGGGCCGCGGGGTGCCCCGCGGCTCGCGCCACAGGACGATCGCGTCGACCGCGCACGCGCCCGCCGCCAGCAGCGTGCTCCCGTCGTACGCGCCCGAAGGCGGGTGGAGGAGGCGGGGCGCCGTCCCGAAGCGGGCCTCGATGCGGTCGCGCTGACCGCAGATCTCGGCGTGCTGCTCCACGTATCCGAGGCCGGGCAGGAGGACGTGGGTGAGGGTGCGGTTCTGCACCTGGGCGCCCAGGGACGGGCCCCCATCGCCCCCACCGCCCGCGGCGCCCGCGAGGAAGAGCGAGACCGGGACGTGGCGATCGCGGAACGGTCCGATACCTTCCGCGCCCTGCCCGGCCCCGCCCTCGTACGCCAGGAAGACCACCCTGTCGGCGGTGGGGACGCGGGAGACGATCGGTGGGACGGTCCGCTGCGGGCCGGCCCGCGAACCGGACGCCGTCCGCTCGGCCGGGATGGCGCCCCGTGCGCACCCGGTGAGGAGTGCTGCGGCCAGGGCGCAGCCGAGCAGCCGCGCCCATGGCCCGCGCGGTGTCACAGGTAGTCCTCCAGGCGCGCCACCGCGTACCCCCTGTCGGTGAGGTACTTCATGAGGTTCCGGATCATGTCGGGCATCGTGCCCTTCCAGTCCTTCCGGCCCCTGAAGTGCGTGAGCAGGATGTCGCCCGGATGGATGCTGCGGTCCCACTCGCGGTAGTCCATGCGGTCCACGAACGCCTCGGCGTTCCAGATCGGGGCGTACTCGATGCCGCAGGCCTTGGCGGCGCGCAGGGTGTCCTGGTTGTAGTCGCCGAAGGGCGGGCGGAAGAGCTTGGGCCTGTGGCCGTACTTCTTCTCGATGACGTTCTGCATGCCGCAGATCTCGTGCTTCTGGCGGGCGTACGAGAGGGCGGGCAGGTAGGGGTGGGTGAGTGTGTGGTTGTCGAGGGTGATGCCGCGGGCCTGCATTTTCTTGAAGTAGCCGTATCCGGGCCTGACTTCGGAGTCGGTCAGGAACGCCGTGTACGGGATCCGCAGCTCGCTCATCATCTTCAGGAACCGCGGATCCTTCTCGGCCCCGTCGTCGATGGTGAGGAAGACGACCTTGTCCTTGGTCGGGATCGACGTGAACACGGGCGGCAGGCCGAGTTCCTTCTGGCCGTCGACCTCGAAGCCCTTGCGCGCCTCGATGACCGGCTTCTTCGCCGGCGGGGCCGGGGCGGTGAGCGGCACGTCGGCGAGGCCCCAGCGTCTGGTCGCCGCGACGAGGGCGGTCCGCTGGGCGCGCAGCTTCGTCGCGTACGAGTCGAGGGCGCGGGCGGGGGCGCCCTGGAGGCCCTTCTGCGCCTGCTGGCCGGGGGCCGGCCGCACCGGCTCGGGGTCGCCGCCGGCCGCGCATCCCGTGGCGAGGGCGGAGGCGGCGAGCAACGCGCTCAAGAGACGGACGCCGCGTCTCTTCCTGACCAGCTTTCGGGCGCTTTCTTCGTTTTGTCGTACTAGTTGCATGGCGCCGGATCCTGGCAGCTCGCGGGCCCGTTCCCGGGCCGACACCGCCGCCTGGCGCGCACCGTCGCCCGCCTGGCCCACAATGGACCGGGTGAGTTCCTCCCCTTCGCCCGACGCCTTCTCCGCCCTCCTGTCCCCCGAGGGCCTGGCCCTGCTCGACGAACTCCGGGATCACGATCCGGCCCAGGAGCTCGCCCTCGCCACGAGGCTGCGCCGCGAGCATCCCGCCGAGCTCGTCTCGGCCGCGCTCGCCCAGGCGCGGCTGCGGCAGCGGGCCGTCGCGAAGTTCGGGGCCGAGGACGCGGCCCGGATGTACTTCACGCCGAACGGGGTCGAGCAGGCGACGCGGACGCGCGTGGCGGAGTACCGGGCCGGGGCCTTCGAGCGGCTGGGCGTGCGCTCTGTCGCCGACCTGTGCTGCGGCATCGGCGGCGACGCGATCGCGCTCGCGCGCGCGGGGATCCGGGTGCTTGCCGTCGACCGGGATCCGCTGACGTGCGCGGTGGCGCGGGCGAACGCGGAGGCGCTCGGTCTCGCGGAGCTGATCGAGGTGCGTGAGGCGGACGTCACCGAGGTGGACACGTCCGCGTACGACGCGGTGTTCGTGGACCCCGCGCGGCGTGGTGGTCGGGGGCGCATCTTCGACCCCGAGGCGTACTCCCCTCCGTTGTCCTGGGCCGTGTCGGCCGCGCTCAAGGCGCCGCGCGCCGCGCTGAAGATCGCTCCCGGGATCCCGCACGAGGCGATCCCCGCGGAGGCTGATGCCGAGTGGATCTCGGACGGGGGCGATGTGAAGGAGGCCGTGCTGTGGTTCGGCACGACCGCCGGGCGGATGCGGTCGACGCTGCTGCCGGGGCCGCGGGAGCTCGTCGGGCGGGGGCTGCCGGATCCCGAAGTGCGGCCTGTGGGGCGGTACTTGTACGAGCCGGACGGTGCGGTGATCCGGGCGCATCTGGTGGCCGAGGTGGCCGAGGAGGTCGGGGGCGGGCTCGTCGACGAGACGATCGCGTATGTGACGGGGGACGAGTTGCGGCCCACGGCGTACGCCGTCGCGTACGAGATCACCGATCAACTTCCGTTCAACGTGAAGAAGTTGAAGGTGTTGCTGCGGGAGCGGGAGGTCGGGGTGCTGACCGTGAAGAAGCGGGGGTCGGCGGTGGAGCCGGAGGAGTTGCGGCGGAAGGCAATGCCTAAGCCCTTCGGGAAGCGGGCGGTGACGGTGTTCCTCACACGGGTTGCGGGGGCGCCCACGATGCTCATCGGCGCCCCGGTGGGTTGACGCCACGGGGCTCCGCCCCGGACCCCGCGCCTCAAACGCCGGCGGGGCTGTAAAAGGCGGGGCGCTGCCCCGGACCCCGCGGGCTCTCGTCGAAAGTACGGGCTTGAAAGATCGGGGCTCCGCCCCGGACCCAGCTGCTCAATCGCCGCAGGGGCTTGATAGGCCCACCCGTCGCCGGGGTTTGATGTGGCCCGCTTCGCCGCAGGCGAGGCCCGGGCCCCGCCCATCTCCCACCGCCCGCCCCCTCCGGGGGCGTCGGCCGCGTGGGGTGCGGCACCCCGCTGCAGGCAATCTGCCGCCCGCACGGCTCCCGGCCCATTGCGGTCGGCCGCGCCCCGCCTTGGGCAACGTGCCGCGGCACGACTCCCCACCCATGCGGTCGACCGCACCCGCCTTGGGTGGCCTCCCGCCCGCACGGCTCCCCACCCGTTACGGTCGGCCGCCGCCTTGGGCAATCTGCCGCCTGGGGCGGCAGGGTGGGCATGGCGGCGCCACGGTGCCGCGTGCCGAGACGACGAGCCCGGACCCGGAGAGGCTGCGCATGACGTTCGACCACAACGATCACTATCACCGGTTGCTGACCCGCCAGTTGCCCGCCGGAGGGCGCACCGCGCTCGATGTCGGCTGCGGCACCGGCCGGTTCGCGCGGCGGCTCGTGGCGCACGGGTACCGGGTCGACGCACTCGACCCGGACCCGGCGACGCTCGCCGTGGCGGAGGCCACCGGTGGCGGGCCGCGTTACCGCCTCGCCGATGCCGCGGAGGCCGAACTCCCGCCCGGCCACTACGACGTGATCAGCTGCCTGGCGAGCCTGCACCACATGCCGTTCGAGACACTCACCCGATTCCGCGAGGCCCTCGCGCCCGGCGGCAGGCTGCTCGTGCTCGGTTGCTACGACGGCGTGACGCCGTGGGACGTGGTCGCGTCCCCGGCGAACGCGGTGGCGCGTCTCTCCGTTCACGTGGGTGAGCGTGCGCGCGGAGGCGGAGTCCGTACTGCTCCGCCGCGACCGCCGGTGCGGCAGCCGGAGATGCGGCTGCCGGAGGTTCGCCGGGAGGCGGCGCGACTGCTGCCGGGCAGCGAGGTGCGTCAACTGCTGTACTGGCGCTACCTGTTGACGTACACGGCGGACACAGCAGACACGGCGGACAGCCGCTAGGCCGCCTCGAACCGCCAGCGGTGAACCGCCCGTGCCACCAAATCGGCGCCCGGTTCCGGGAGTTCGGGCAACTCCGCGTCGTACTCGGCGTCCCACCACGTGATGACGAGGACCCGGTCCTGCGGGGCGCGGAACGTCTCGCGGCGCTCCGGTTCGCGGTCGAGGACCTGGGACTTGGCCCAGGCGAGCAGCTCCTCGCCACGACCGTCGACGGCCCTGGCCTCCCACATCAGCGCGACCGTCATGAGTACAGGTTCTCCTTGCTGACCTCGTGCACGTGGTCGTGATGGTGGTGGCCGGGGACGTGCGGCTCCGTCACCGGGAGCGAGGAGTCCGCGGACAGGTCCCAGCAGGAGGACGGCCGGTTGCGGGCCACCATCTCCGCGCCGAGCGCCGCGACCATCGCGCCGTTGTCCGTGCACAGCTTGGGGCGCGGCACGCGCAGCCGGATCCCGGCCCGCTCGCAGCGCTCCTGGGCCAACGCACGCAGCCGCGAGTTGGCGGCCACACCGCCGCCGATCATGAGGTGGTCGACGCCCTCGTCCTTGCAGGCACGCACCGCCTTGCGCGTCAGCACGTCCACGACGGCCTCCTGGAAGGACGCCGACACGTCGCGCACCGGCACGTCCTCCCCCTCCGCCCGCTTGGCCTCGATCCAGCGGGCCACGGAGGTCTTGAGGCCCGAGAAGGAGAAGTCGTAGGCCGGGTCGCGAGGGCCCGTGAGCCCGCGCGGGAAGGCGATCGCGGTCGGGTCGCCCTCCTTCGCGTACCGGTCGATGACGGGCCCGCCCGGGAAGCCGAGGTTGAGCACGCGGGCGATCTTGTCGAAGGCCTCGCCCGCCGCGTCGTCGATGGTCGCGCCGAGCGGCCGTACGTCGGAGGTGATGTCGGTGGAGAGCAGCAGAGAGGAGTGGCCGCCCGACACCAGCAGCGCCATCGTCGGCTCGGGCAGCGTGCCGTGCTCCAGCTGGTCGACGCAGATGTGCGAGGCCAGGTGGTTGACGCCGTAGAGCGGCTTGTCGAGCGCGTACGCGTACGCCTTCGCGGCCGAGACGCCGACGAGCAGCGCGCCCGCGAGGCCGGGGCCCGCCGTGACGGAGATGCCGTCGAGGTCCTTCGCCGTGACGCCCGCGTCCTTCAGGGCGCGCTGGATCGTGGGGACCATCGCCTCCAGGTGCGCGCGGGAGGCGACCTCGGGGACGACGCCGCCGAAGCGGGCGTGTTCGTCGACGCTGGAGGCGACGGCGTCGGCGAGCAGGGTGGTGCCGCGGACGATGCCGACGCCGGTCTCGTCGCAGGAGGTCTCGATGCCGAGGACGAGCGGTTCGTCAGCCATGGTTCTTCTCTTCGCTCACTGAGTCACTTGCGGTGGTGGTGTTCAGGCGCATCACGAGCGCGTCCACGTTGCCGGGCTGGTAGTAGCCGCGCCGGAAGCCGATCGACTCGAAGCCGAAGCGCTCGTACAGCTTCTGCGCCCGCGTGTTGTCGACGCGTACTTCGAGCATCACCTGGTCGACGTCGAAGGCGGTGGCGTGCCGCAGCAGTTCGGTGAGCAGCCGGGCGCCGAGCCCGGTGCCCCAGTGGTCGCGGGCGGCGGCGATGGTCTGGATGTCGGCCCCCGCGGCGGAGCCGCTGTCGGACGCGGTGCCGGAGGCGGCGACGCCCCCGTACCCGACCAGCTTCTCGTCCTCGTACGCGACGACATAGCGCCGCGTGGAACCGAGGCCGCGGGCGTGCGCAAGCTCGGACCAGAACATGCCGCGCGACCAGGCGTCGTCCGGGAAGAGCGCCTTCTCCAGGGCGAGCACGGGGTCGATGTCCCACCAGCGCATCTCGCGCAGCGATACGTCCACGGCTGTCACTTGGGGGTGACCACCTTGTAGTTCTTGGGGACCTGCGCGTCGGGGCGGCGCAGGTAGAGGGGGCGCGGTTCGAGGAGTTCCTCGCCCGCGGCCAGCTTCTCGGCGACGAGGGCGGCGAGCGCCGCGGCCGACACGTTCTGGGGCCCGCGCGCGTCCGGGAAGGTGTCCGGGTAGAGCAGCGCGCCGGCGCCGACGGCGGGCAGCCCCGCCACGTCGGAGGCGATGCCGGCGGGCCGGTCGACGGCGGGCTCGGTGACCCGGGTGCGCCCGTTCTCGTAGCGCGCCCAGTACACCTCCTTGCGCCGCGCGTCGGTGGCGACGACGAAGGGCCCCTTGACGTCCCGCGCCTCGTACGCGAGCCCGTCGAGCGTGCACACGCCGTGCACGGGCACGCCGAGCGCGAGCCCGAACGTGTCGGCGGTCATCAGGCCGACACGCAGCCCTGTGTACGGTCCCGGGCCCACGCCCACGACGATCCCGGTGACGGCGTCGAGCCGCAGGCCGGCCTCGGCGAGCACCCGGTCGACGGCGGGCAACAGCAGTTCCCCGTGTCTGCGGGCGTCCACCTGATTCGACTCGGCCACGACGGAGGTCCCGTCGTACAGGGCGACGGTGACGGCGGGGGTGGCGGTATCCAGCGCGAGCAACAGCACGCGAACAGCCTACGACCACAGAAGGGCGGACACGTCCGTACTTCCGGCTAGGCCGGGGTGCCGGGGCTCGACTGCTACCGTCACCCTGAGGTTCGTACTTGAGAGGCAGGCACCTGGTGGCACGGAGCAGCACCGGATTCGTGACCGCGCTCACGGCGGGATCACTCGTCGTGGTCGGCTTCCTCGCCTACCAGGCGTCGGCGAGCGCGCCCTCCGACCTCGCCGAGAAGAAGGCGGGCTCCTCGCCCTCCGCCTCGGCGTCGAAGACACCCAAGAAGAAGACGGACCCGAAGGCGCTGCCCGCGGGCTCCGGCAAGGGCGAGCGCGTCGTGTACGCGCTGGGCGGTGACCGGGTGTGGGTGGTCGACGCGGGCAACAAGACGGAGTCGACGTTCCGGGTGACGCCCGGCACGGTGGACCCGGCGCCCGGCTCGTACACGGTGACCTCCCGCTCCGGCTCCATCACCGGCACGGACGGCGTCCCGATCGAGCACGTGGTCCGCTTCGCCAATACGAACGGCGTGGCGATCGGCTTCAGCGCGGCCGTCAACGGCTCGACGGCCGCCCCCGACCCCGGCAAGCAGACCGGCGGCATCCGCGAATCCCGCAAGGACGCCGACACGCTGTGGCAGTTCGCGACGATCGGCGTAAAGGTCGTCGTCGTCAAGTAATTCGGCCCCTGATCCAAGCCCCGGGCCGGGGAAAATCAAGCCCCGCCGGCACTTGAGGCGCGGGGTCCGGGGCAACGCCCCGCGTCCGCAACGCCGTCACGGCGCGACGATTCCCGCCGAACCGGCGGAGCAGGCGGCGTAGAAACCACCCGCGCCGCCGCACAGGACGCAAGCAGCTCCGCCATCGACACGTTGTGTTCTGAAGCCGACATGGACGCCTCCCGAGGGCCGGAGCAGCCGTAGTTAGGTAGACCTAACCAGTACCGAACCCCCATGTGAACACGCCGAAGCCACGCCGCGCAAGAATTTGCCGACGCCCTGTCGGGATACCTGTCGGGATACGCCCCGCCCCCGCGACCGATCAGCCCGCCAACGACCCCAGGTCCGCCCCGGCCCACCGCTCCCCGATCCCGCTGAACGTCACGACCCGCACCTCGTCGGTCGTGTCCCCCGTGGCCCGGTCGATGATCACGTGAAGCCGGTCGTCGGACAGCTCCTCGACCTTGCCGTCGCCCCACTCCACGACGACCACGGAACCCGGCAGGGACACGTCGAGGTCGAGGTCCTCCATCTCGTCGAGCCCGCCTCCGAGCCGATACGCGTCGACGTGCACCAGGGCGGGCCCCTCGCCGAGCGGCGGATGCACGCGGGCGATCACGAAGGTCGGCGAGGTCACCGCGCCGCGTACACCCAGGCCCGCACCGAGCCCGCGGGTCAGCGTCGTCTTGCCCGCGCCCAGCTCACCGGTGAGCATCACGAGGTCGCCGGGGCGCAGCTGTTTGGCCAGGGCGAGCCCCAACTCCCGCATCTGGTCCGGGGAGTTGACGGTGACGGTGACCGTGCTGACGGGGGTTTCCCGAGCGGTGGCGGGCTCAGCCGCCGGGCTGTGCGGTGTTGCCGGTGTCTCCATAAATCCCCACGGTAGCGGCTGTCGGCACCGCTCCCGCACGCACCAAAAGGTCCGCGAGGCGGTCCGTCACGACCTCGGGGTGCTCCAGCATCACGAGGTGCCCCGCGTCCGGCACCAGCACGTACTCGGCGTCCGGCAGCAGCGCCGCGATCGCCTCGCTGTGGTCGCTCGGCGTGACCAGGTCGCGCTCCCCCGCGAGGACGAGCGCGGGCAGGTCCGCGAAGTGCGCCAGGGCGTCCGCCTTGTCGTGGTCCCCGAACGCCGGGTAGAACTCGGCGACCACGTCGATCGGCGTCCCCTCGATCATCCGCTCGGCGAACCGGGCGACGGCCGGGTCGACGTCCCGCGAGGCGAACGAGTACCGCTTGATGATCCCGGCGAACAGGTCGGCCGTCGCGCGGCGCCCCTTCTCCACGAGGTCCGCCCGCTGCCCGAGCGCATTCAGTACGCCGGGCAGCACCCGCCGCACCGCGTTCACCCCGGCCATCGGGAGCCCGTAGTTGACCTCGCCGAGCTTCCCCGACGACGTACCGATGAGGGCGACGCCCACGACCCGGTCGCGGATCAGCTCGGGGCACCGGTCGGCGAGCGCCATGACGGTCATGCCGCCCATGGAGTGGCCGACGAGGACGAGCGGCCCCTCGGGCGCGGCCGCGTCGATGACGGCCAGCAGGTCGCCGCCGAGCCGGTCGATGGAGACGGGCACCCCGTCCTCGACCTGCTCGGCGCCCCGCCCCGAACGCCCGTGGCTGCGCTGGTCCCAGTACACGCAGCGGACGACGCCGCGCAGGGCCGCGCGCTGGAAGTGCCAGGAGTCCTGACCCAGGCAGTAGCCGTGACTGAAGACGACGGTGACGGGCGCCGGGTTCTTGCGGCCGAACAGGCGGCGCCGACGGGACCCGGAGGGCTCCGGCTCCGCCTCGTCGACCTCGTAGTACAGCTCCGTGCCGTCCTCCGCGTACGCCTTTCCCGGCACGCCGCGCAGCGCTCCGTAGGGCCCCGACGCGTCGAGGGCGAGCCGCGCCTTCCTGCGCATCCCGCGGCCCACGGTCAGCCGCTCGATGGCGACGCCCGCGGCGGCCCCGGCCGCGACCACGCCTATGGCGGCGCCCGCGAGGCCGGCCCGCCGCCAGTTCCCCGACGCGGCCTGTTCAGCCGCTTCGACGACGGCCGCCGTGGCCGGTGCGCTGCTCTCGCTCACGTGCCGCTCCCTGCTCCGCGTCCTGCCTGTCGCCCGGTGTCGGGTGACCCGTTTCGTTGTTGCTTCACATGGTGGCGGCTCGGACCGCCGTGTCGGTGGACCTTCAAGCCGTGACGCCGGTCACGCGCGCGTGGCGCCGCCTTCTTCGTCGCCGCTTCCTTCGTCTATGCAGTCGCCGCTTTCTGCGTCTACGTAGACGCGCGGTACGCGGGATCCGATGCGCGTGACGATCTCGTACGCGATGGTGCCCGACGCGACCGCCCAGTCCTCGGCGGTCGGCTCGCCGCCGTCACCGGGTCCGAAGAGCACCGCCTCGTCCCCCGCGGCCGGTTCGTCGCCACCGAGGTCGACGACGAACTGGTCCATGGCCACGCGGCCCGCGATCGTGCGCCGCTTGCCGCCGATCAGGACCGGGGCCGTGCCGGACGCGTGCCGCGGGATGCCGTCCGCGTAGCCCAAGGGGACGAGGCCGAGCGTCGTCTCGCCCGGTGTGACGTAGTGATGCCCGTAACTGACGCCGAGTCCACCCGGCGCGTGCTTCACGAGCGCGAGGCTCGCCTTCAGCGTCATGACGGGGCGAAGCCCGAAGTCGCCGGGCGTGCCGACCTCGGGGCTCGGCGAGATCCCGTACATCGCGATGCCGGGGCGCACGAGGTCGAAGTGTGTCTCGGGAAGGGTCAGCGTCCCCGGCGAGTTGGCGATGTGCCGGACCTCCGGTGTGACGCCCTCGCCCTCCGCGTACGCGACCATCTCCCGGAAGGTGGTCAGCTGGGCGGCGATGGACGGGTGCCCCGGCTCGTCGGCGCACGCGAAGTGCGACCAGAGCCCGGTGACGTTCACGAACCCGTCCCGCTGCGCCTTCAGCGCCTCCCGTACGAGCTCGGGCCAGTCGCCGGGCAGGCATCCGTTCCGCCCGAGGCCTGTGTCGGCCTTGAGCTGGATACGGGCGACCCGGCCCGCCGCGCGCGCGGCGTCGGCGACCTCCCGCAGCGCCCACATGCCGCTCACCGACATGTCCAGATCGGCCTCGATGCCCGCCCGCCAGGGCCCGCCCGGCACCCACAGCCAGCACATGATGCGCCCGGTGAGACCCGCCGCGCGCAGTTCGAGCGCCTCCTCCGCGGTGGCGGCCCCCAGCCATTCGGCCCCCGCGCCCTTGGCGGCGCGCGCGACCGGAAGCATGCCGTGCCCGTACCCGTCCGCCTTCACGACCGCCATGAACGCGGCCCCGGGCGCGTGGTCCCGCAGGGCGCGCACATTGGCCTTGAGGGCGGCCAGATCGATCTCGGCGCGGGCGCGGAGCGGGGCAGTCACGTTCTCGTTCATGGTGAGGTCAGTGTCTCAGAGGGGTGTGACATCACATCCGTTGGCCGATCCGGCACCCGTCGCTCCGGCCGGAGCGACGGCCCTGCGGGACACTCGATGGCATGCGACTCGCTCACGACGTAGAGACGGTCCGATCCGCCGAGCGCGCCCTCATGGCGCGGCTGCCCGAGGGCGCGCTGATGCGGCGCGCGGCGGCGGGTCTCGCCACCGCCTGCGCCGATCTGCTCGGCAAGGTGTACGGATCCCGGGTCGTCCTCCTGGTCGGCAGCGGGGACAACGGGGGCGACGCCCTGTACGCGGGCGCCCGCCTGGCCCGGCGCGGCGCGGGCGTCACGGCGCTGCTGCTCTCCCCCGAGCGCGCGCACCCCGGGGGCCTCGCGGCGCTGCGCGCGGCGGGCGGCACGCTCCTCGACGCGCAGGACGAGCACGCCACGGAACGCGTTGGCCGCGCCGACCTCGTCGTCGACGGCATCGTGGGCATCGGCGGCAAGGGCGGCCTGCGCCCCCGCGCGGCCGAACTGGCCGACGCGGCACGGGGCACCGTCGTGGCCGTCGACCTTCCGAGCGGCGTCGACGCCGACACCGGTGAGGTGCGCGGCGCGGCGGTGCGGGCGGACGCGACCGTCACCTTCGGCACGTACAAGCCGGGCCTCCTCATCGACCCGGCGCGGGAGTACGCGGGCGCGCTCCGCCTCGTCGACATCGGCCTCGAACTCACCCCTTCCGAAACGTGTCTCGAGGCGCTCCAGTACGCGGACGTCGCGACCCTGCTCCCCGAACCCACCGGCGAGAGCGACAAGTACCGGCGCGGCGTCGTCGGCATCGTCGCCGGCTCGGCGCGCTACCCCGGCGCGGCGGTCCTGGCGGTGGCGGGCGCGCTGCACGGCGGCGCGGGGGCCGTCCGGTACGTGGGCCCGGCCGCGGACGCGGTGCTGGCCCGCTTCCCGGAGACGCTCGTCTCGGCCGGGCCACCGGCGAAGGCGGGCCGGGTCCAGGCGTGGGTGATCGGCCCCGGTCTCGGCGACGACCCGTCGGGCCTGCACGACGTCCTGGCCTCGGACGTCCCGGTGCTGATCGACGCGGACGGGCTGCGCCTCGCCGACCCGGCGACGGTCCGCGCCCGCACGGCGCCCACCGTGCTGACCCCGCACGCCGGGGAGGCGGCCGCGCTGCTCGGTGCGACCCGCGACCAGGTGGAGACCGAACGCCTGGCATCCGTAAGGGAGTTGGCGGCCCGCTATGCCGCCACGGTCCTCCTGAAGGGCTCGACGACCCTGGTCTCGCCGCCGGACGAGACCCGCCCGGCCCGTGCGAACCCCACCGGCACCCCGTGGCTCGCCACGGCCGGCAGCGGCGACGTCCTCTCCGGCCTGACCGGCTCCCTGCTCGCGGCGGGCCTGCACCCCCTGGACGCGGCCTCGGCGGGCGCGTACCTGCACGGTCTGGCGGCCCGGCACGCGGCGCAGGGCGCGCCGGTGTCCGCACAGGACGTGGCGGGGGCGCTGCGGAGCGCCTGGCAGGACGTCACGGAAAACCACTTCGCCTGACGCCACTCCGTTGCTACCGTCGTCGACGACCGTGCAGTCACAGCTGGGAGGTGAGACCCGTGAACGCAGTCACCCATGGGTGCTCCCTCAGCTCGTCACGGTCCGGCGGCTGACAGCAGGTGTCGCCGGGAGCGCCCCGTAGATCTCACGATCGAGGGCCTCCGAAAGGGGACACCGATGACCACAAACAGCACCCGCCCCACAGCCCCTCCCCCACTCGTCGTCACCCGCGTCGCCGACCACCAATGGCACGCGCTGGAGAACGACGAGGTGATCGGCCGCGGTCACGCCGCGCACCGGCCCGACGGCCGCCTCTTCATCAGCGTCGACGCCTGGCACGACACCGCGTTCGCGGCCCTGGCCGAGACGCTGCTCACGGACCTGCCGGGCCCGCTGCACACCGTCGTCGACGAGAACGACACCGAACTGACGTCGAAATGGCGGGAGTTCGGCTTCACGGTCGGCCGCGGCGAGTGGGAGTACGAAGTACCCACCGACCCCGCCGTCACGGGACTCGGCGCGGTGCGCCCGCCCGCGGACGTCGCCGTCGTCCCGTACGGCGCGGCCGACGAGGCGCGGCTGCGCGCCCTCGACCGTACGGTCCGGGACGAGGTCGAGGCCACGGTCGGCTGGCGCACCATGCCCGCCGAGGTGCGTCCGCTGCCGCCGGGCGTCACCGTCGTCGACCCCACGAAGTACACCGCGGCCGAGGCCCCGGACGGCGCCTACCTGGGCCTGTTGCGCCTGGCGACGGCCACCCGGCGCCCCCGCATCGGCCTGCTCGCGGTCCGCACCGACGCGCGGCGCCGCGGCATCGCGCGGGCCCTCCTGGCCGACGTACTGAACACCCTGCACCGCTCCGGCGCCGAGGCCGCGTCGGCCGAGGTGGACGAGTCGAACGAAGCGGCCACTGCCCTCTTCGACGGCATCGGGGCGCGGCGCGTGAACCGCGCGCTGGAGCTGGTCCGATGACAAAGAACACTCAAGGCGGCGTCCACGCCGAAGGCACCGTCGTCGAGTGCCTGCGCAGCGCGATGTTCACGGTGGAGCTCGACAACGGGCACCGGGTCCTCGCGCACGTCAGCGGCAAGATCCGCAAGAACTACATCAAGATCCTGCTGGCGGACCGGGTCCAGGTCGAGATCACGCCGTACGACCTGACACGGGGCCGCATCGTGTTCCGCCACCGGGCGTAGGGGCTGCCAGTGGTGGCCGAAGGGGCGGGCGGTCTACCCCTCGGCCACCACTACCGCCGACGCGACCCCCGCGTCGTGGCTCAGCGACACATGGAACCCCCGCACGCCCAGTTCCGCCGCCCGCGCGGCCACCGTCCCGGTCACCCGGAGCCGCGGCTGCCCGCTCTCCTCGACCCACACCTCCGCGTCGGTCCAGCGCAGCCCGGCCGGCGCGCCGAGCGCCTTGGCGACGGCCTCCTTCGCGGCGAACCGGGCGGCGAGCGAGGCGATCCCGCGCCGCTCCCCGCTGGGCAGCAGCAGCTCGTCGTCCAGGAAGAGGCGCTCGGCCATGCTCGGCGTACGCTCCAGCGACGCCGCGAACCGCTCGATCTCGGCCACGTCGATACCGACCCCGATGATGCTCATGCAGCAGACCTTACGGTCGCCGGGCCCGGCGTCCGGCGTCAGGCGGTGCGCCCTCTGGCGATCCGGTCCCGCGCGTCCCGCACGAGCTCCAGGTACTCGACCTCCTCGCAGCGCGGCTTGCTGCCGAAGCGGTAGAAGTCGAGGCAGTCGTCCAGATCCTCGCCGATGTCCTCGTCGGGCAGTTCGAGCGCGAGTTCGCTGCGGACATGACTCGCCCAGTCGTCCATGGCGTAGGCACCCGCCGGCCTGCGGCGGACAAAATTCGGCACACGAAGCGCGGCCATCACGGTTCCCCTCCCGCCCCGCGGACAGCGTTACGTCCCACGGGTGTACGGAACGTATCGCCACCCCCACGCAAGGTCCATACCTGTGGCGAACCTGTGACGAACAGGGTTCCCACATCTCCCGGCGTGACACACCCCACCTGCCACCGCGGGCCACACTGCCGTAACAATGGACTGTGATCTCTCCGGTCTCCGAGTCCAAGCCACAAGCGACCTCCCGGAGCACCCACCGGCAGAAGCCGGAGGTGACTCCCTATGTCGACCTCACCCGCACCGAATGGAGTGCACTGCGCGACAAGACGCCACTGCCGCTGACCGCGGAAGAGCTGGAGCGGCTGCGCGGCCTCGGTGACGTGATCGACCTGGACGAGGTCCGCGACATCTATCTGCCGCTCTCCCGCCTGCTGAACCTGTACGTGGGCGCGACCGACGGCCTGCGCGGGGCGCTCAACACGTTCCTCGGCGATACGAACAAGAAGGCCGCCCAGTCCGGCACGCCCTTCGTCATAGGGGTCGCCGGCTCCGTGGCGGTCGGCAAGTCGACCGTCGCCCGCCTGCTCCAGGCCCTGCTCTCCCGCTGGCCCGAGCACCCGCGCGTCGAGCGGGTCACCACCGACGGGTTCCTGCTCCCCACCAAGGAGCTCGAGGCCCGCGGCCTGATGTCACGCAAGGGCTTCCCCGAGTCGTACGACCGGCGCGCCCTGACCCGCTTCGTCGCCGACATCAAGGCGGGCAAGGACGAGGTGACCGCCCCGGTCTACTCGCACCTGATCTACGACATCGTGCCGGACGAGAAGCTCGTGGTGCGCCGCCCCGACATCCTCATCGTCGAGGGCATCAACGTGCTGCAGCCCGCCCTGCCCGGCAAGGACGGCCGCACCCGCGTCGGCCTCGCCGACTTCTTCGACTTCAGCGTGTACGTCGACGCGCGCGCCGAGGACATCGAGTCCTGGTACCTCAACCGCTTCCGCAAGCTGCGCGCGACGGCCTTCCAGGACCCGTCCTCGTACTTCAGGAAGTACACCCAGGTCTCCGAGGAGGAGGCCCTGGACTACGCGCGCACCACCTGGCGCACCGTCAACAAGGTCAACCTCCTGGAGAACGTGGCCCCCACACGCGGCCGCGCGGGACTGGTGATCCGCAAGGGCCCCGACCACAAGGTGCAACGGCTGCGTCTGCGCAAGCTGTAGCTGTTAGAAAGACCCCATGCTGCATCTGCGCCTCATCACGCCGTCCGACTCCACGGACGACGTGGTGCGTCTGATCGAGAAGACGACTGGCACCACGCACCTGGTGGTGTTCCCGGGCGCCGCCCGCACGCCGTCGGGCGATGTCGTCATGTGCGACGTCGCCCGCGAGGCCGGTGACGAACTCATCGGCGGGCTGCGGGAGTTGGGCATCGACCGGTCGGGCTCGATCTCCGTTGAGACCATCGACCTGTCGCTGTCCCTGCGCGCCGACAAGGCCGAGGAGGACGCGCCGGGCGAGGGCGCGGACGCAGTCCTGTGGGAGCAGCTCTCGGACGCCACGCACGAGGAGTCCACGCTCACGGTCACGTACGTGGCGTTCCTGGTCATCGCGACGATGATCGCGGCGTGCGGTGTCGTGCTCGACAACGCGATCCTGATCGTGGGCGCCATGGCCGTCGGCCCCGAGTTCGGCCCGCTCGCCGGGTTCTGCACGGCCCTGGTGCGCAAGGCACCGCGCCTGGCCTGGCGTTCCCTGGTCGCCCTGCTCGTCGGCTTCGCCGTGGCGATGGCGGTGACGGTGGGCTTCAGCTACTTCATGGACGCCGTGAACCTGTTCAGCGAGAGCCAGTTGGAGGCGGACCGGCCGAACACCGGCTTCGTCTACGCGCCCGACTGGTTCTCGTTCGTGGTGGCCGTGCTCGCGGGCGCGGCCGGCACCCTGTCGCTCACCTCGGCGAAGTCCGGCGCCCTGGTGGGTGTCGCCATCTCGGTGACCACGGTCCCGGCGGCGGCGAACGCCGCGGTGGCGCTGAGCTACGACGACATGGGCCAGATGTGGGGCTCGACCCAGCAACTCCTGCTGAACCTGCTGGGCATCGCCCTGGCCGGTACGGCCACGCTCCTCGCCCAGAAGTACCTCTGGGCCAAGCAGCGCGAACGTACCGCCAAGCGACTCGCCAAGAGCTGAGTACTAGCCCAGCGCCGACTTCACGACGTCCGCCAGGCGCTCCGCGACGGACCGGGCCTGCGCGATGTCCGCGGCCTCGACCATCACCCGCACCAGCGGCTCCGTACCCGACGAGCGCAGCAACACCCGCCCGGTCGCGCCGAGTTCACTCTCCGCGTCCGCCACGGCCCTCGCGAGGTCCTTGGACGTGGTGACGCGGGACTTGTCCACGTCCGGCACGTTGATGAGCACCTGCGGCAGCCGCTCCATGACGCTCGCGAGGTCCCTCAGCGTCCGCCCGGTCTGCGCGACGCGCGCAGCGAGCAGCAGGCCCGTCAGCGTGCCGTCGCCGGTCGTCGCGTGGTCGAGAACGATGACGTGCCCGGACTGCTCGCCGCCGAGCGCGAACCCGTTCTCCTTCATGTTCTCCAGGACGTACCGGTCGCCGACGGCGGTCTGTACGAGGTCGATGCCCTCGCGCTCCATCGCCAGCTTCAGGCCCAGGTTCGACATGACGGTCGCGACCAGCGTGTCGTCGCGCAGCACGCCGCGCGCCTTCATGTCGAGCGCGAGCACCGCCATGATCTGGTCGCCGTCGACCTCGGACCCGGTGTGGTCCACGGCCAGGCAGCGGTCGGCGTCCCCGTCGTGCGCGATGCCGAAGTCGGCCCCGTGCTCGACGACGGCGGCCTTCAGCAGGTCCAGGTGGGTCGAACCGCACCCGTCGTTGATGTTGAGACCGTCGGGCTCGGCGCCGATCGTGATGACGTCGGCACCGACGCGGGTGAAGGCCTCCGGGGAGACCCGGGAGGCCGCACCGTGCGCCTCGTCGAGGACGATCTTCAGGCCCTCGAGCCGGTTCGGCAGCACGCCCGCGAGGTGCGCGATGTACTGGTCGAGGCCCTCGCCGTACGACTTCACGCGGCCGACGCCCGCGCCCGTCGGGCGGTTCCACAGGGCGCCGGTGCTGTGCTCCTCGTAGATCGTCTCGATGCGGTCCTCAAGGGCGTCGTCCAGCTTGTGGCCGCCGCGCGCGAGGAACTTGATGCCGTTGTCCGGCATGGCGTTGTGGCTCGCGGAGAGCATCACACCGAGGTCCGCGCCGAGCGCGCCCGTCAGGTACGCCACCGCGGGCGTGGGCAGCACGCCCACGCGCAGCACGTCGACTCCGGCGCTGGCCAGGCCCGCGACGACCGCGGCCTCCAGGAACTCGCCCGAGGCGCGCGGATCTCGGCCGACCACGGCCACCGGGCGATGGCCCTCAAAACTGCCGGCCTCGCCCAGAACATGTGCCGCCGCCACCGACAGACCGAGCGCGAGCTCCGCCGTCAGATCCGCGTTGGCGACGCCGCGCACGCCGTCCGTGCCGAAGAGTCGTCCCACCTTGATGTCCTCCGAACCTTCACATCGTCATAAGCCGAACGCCCCGGCGGCACGATACGTGCCGCCGGGGCGAACGGAAGAACAAGCAGGCAGCGGAATTTAGCGCTTGCTGTACTGCGGGGCCTTGCGGGCCTTCTTGAGACCGGCCTTCTTGCGCTCGACCGCACGGTCGTCGCGGCGGAGGTAGCCGGCCTTCTTGAGGGCGCCGCGGTTGTTGTCCGCGTCGGCCTCGTTCAGCGCGCGGGCCACGCCGAGGCGCAGGGCACCGGCCTGACCGGAGACGCCGCCACCCGAGATGCGGGCGATGACGTCGTAGCGGCCGTCGAGCTCGAGCACCTTGAAGGGCTCGTTGACTTCCTGCTGGTGGACCTTGTTCGGGAAGTAGTCCTCGAGCGTGCGCCCGTTGACCTTCCACTTGCCGGTGCCGGGCACGATGCGAACGCGCGCGATGGCGTTCTTGCGACGGCCCAGGCCAGCGGCCGGCTGCGGGTCACCGAAGCGGGCCGGGTTGGACTCCGAGGTGTACTCGCCCTCGACAGGCGCGTCCGACTCGGTGGTGTAGCTCTCGACGTCGACGGTCTCGGTCTCTTCGACCGGCGTCTCGGCAGTGGTCTCGGCCACGATTCTCCTCAGATTCTTTTCTGTCTTAGGGGGTGTGGCCGGAACTACTGCGCGACCTGAGTGATCTCGAACGGCACCGGCTGCTGGGCAGCGTGCGGGTGCGTGTCGCCCGAGTAGATCTTCAGCTTCGAGAGCATCTGACGGCCGAGCGTGTTCTTGGGGATCATGCCCTTGATGGCCTTCTCGACGGCCTTCTCCGGGTTCTTCTCCAGAAGCTCGTCGTAACGGACGGAGCGCAGACCACCCGGGTAACCGGAGTGGCGGTACGCCATCTTCTGGGTCTTCTTGTTGCCGGACAGGTGCACCTTGTCGGCGTTGATGATGACGACGAAGTCGCCCATGTCCATGTGCGGCGCATAGGTCGGCTTGTGCTTGCCACGCAGAAGGGTGGCAGCGGTGGTCGCCAGACGACCCAGGACGATGTCCTGGGCGTCAATGACGTGCCACTGGCGAGAGATGTCGCCGGGCTTGGGGCTGTACGTACGCACGGTCGTATGCCTTCGCTTCTTCAGTGAATGGGGTCCTGACACACGGCACCACTGAAGCGATCATGCAGCTGGGGCTCACAGTGCCGGGGACGCTGCCCGTATGCGAGCCACTGGTAACTGCTCCAGGGAACCTACGTAAGGGCCCTTCGCGTGAGAACGACCAAGCCAATACGTATAACAACTGTCGAGAGTACCCGCGCTGCCCCGTACGGGTCAAAACGCGTGGGCCCCGGTGAATCCGGAGGCCCTGTACTCCACTGTGCCGTGCCCCTTCACGGTAACGCGACGGAACCCCTCACACCTCCACCACGGGACGAGGGCGATGCCACACCAGGCAGTACCTCTAAGATGCGCCCCATGAGTTTCGGGCAAGGGGGATCCCCGTGGGGGCCCAATGACAACGGGTCGACCCCGGACTGGGCGTCGCTCGCGGAGGCATCAGAGTCTCGCGCGCGCAAGAAGCGCTGGATGGTGATCGGTGGCGCGATCGTGGCCACGCTCGCCGTCGGTTCGGCGGTCGCGTGGGGCATCGTCTCGACGAACAGCAAGAACGAAGCCGCCAACAAACCGGCCGACCAGCTGCCGAGCACGGCGGACATCCCCAGCGAGGGCGAGTCGGGAGGGCCGTCCTTCGACGCGACGACCCCGCCGCCCCCGCTCGATCCGAACGACTTCATCAACAGCGCCGCGAAGGACAGCGCCCCGCTCAGCGCGGACACGCTCTTCCCCGGCAAGAAGCTCACCTTCGGTGACCGCGTCTACACGAAGGGCGCCACGGCCCGCACGACCGACTGCGCGTCGGCCGCGCAGAAGGGCCTGTCCGGGGTGCTGAAGAACAACGACTGCAACCAGCTGATCCGCGCCACGTACTACAAGGGCAACTCCGCGGTCACCGTCGGTGTCGCCGTCTTCAAGACGAAAGCGCAGGCGACGAAGGCCAAGGAGCAGTACGACTTCGACGGCTCGGTCGTCTCGCTGCCCGGCTCCGGGGTGCCCACGTTCTGCCGCACCACGACGTGCCGCTTCACCGCGAACTCCGTGGGCCGCTACACGTACTTCACCAACGGCGGCCTCACCAACGGCCAGGACGCCTCGAAGAAGGACACCATGGTGTTCTCCCTCGGCGACGACCTCCAGGAATTCACGTTCCAGCAGATCAAGCGACGCGGCGAGGTCCAGGCCTCCGCGGCCGCCACATCGGGCTGACCGCCACCCCGGGCGCCGCCCTCAGCAACATCCGGCGCCCGGGAGGGTCCGCTTGTTGCGCGCCTCCTTGTTGCGCGCGGCGAGCAACTCGTCGGCGGGGTAACCGACTTCCTCCAGCGTCAGCCCGTGCGGCCGCACCACGTGCACGGCGGAGTCCCGCACACCCGCGGCGAGCACCTTGCCGGGCCAGTCGGCCGAGCGGTGCCCGTCCCCCACGAACAGCAGCGCCCCCATCAGGGACCGCACCATGTTGTAGCAGAAGGCGTCGGCACGCACGGTCGCCGTGACGATCCCGTCCTCGCCACGCACGAGGCTGAGCTCCTGCAGCGTACGAATGGTGGTCGCACCCTCACGCCGCTTGCAGTAGGCGGCGAAGTCGTGCTCGCCGAGCAGCCGTTCGGCGGCCTCGTTCATGGCGTCGACGTCCAACGGCCAGTCGTGCCACAGCACATGGCCCCGCAGCAGCGGATCGACGCCGCCCGGATGATCCGTCACCCGGTACGCGTACCGCCGCCAGATCGCCGAGAAACGCGCGTTGAAGCCGCCCGGCGCCTCGGCCACCGACCACACCCGCACATCCTTCGGCAGCCGCCCCGCGAGCCGCTTCAGCAGCTTCTCCCGGTGCTCGCCCCAGACCTCCGCCGGCAGGTCCACGTGCGCGACCTGGCCCCGCGCGTGCACCCCGGCATCGGTCCGCCCGGCGACCGTCAGGTCGTACGTCCGCTCGGACCGGGTCACCGTACGGAGCGCGTCCTCGATCTCCCCCTGCACGGTCCGCCGCCCGGAGGCCTGCTTGGCCCAGCCGGAGAAGTCCCTGCCGTCGTAGCTCACATCGAGCCGCAGCCGGACGAACCCGTCCGCCACCTCATCACTCACAACCCACAGTCCCTACCTAGGAGAAACGGAAAGCGGGCCCGCCCCGGAAGGGCGGACCCGCTCACACACAAGGCATCAGCCTCAGGCGTCCTTCGACTCCTCAGCGGCAGCCTCGGCCGGAGCCTCGGTCTGCGCCTCGGTGGCCTCGGCGTCCTTGGCGGCACGCTTGGTGGCGGCCTCGGCCTCACCGGTGGCCTGCTGCTGCACCGTCAGGGCCTCGACCAGCTCGATGACAGCCATGGGCGCGTTGTCGCCACGACGGTTACCGATCTTGGTGATACGGGTGTAACCACCCGGACGGTTCTCGTAGCGCGGGGCGATCTCGGTGAAGAGCGTGTGGACGACGCCCTTGTCCGTGATGACCTGGAGCACCTGACGGCGGTTGTGAAGGTCGCCCTTCTTCGCCTTGGTGACCAGACGCTCCGCGTACGGACGCAGACGACGGGCCTTGGCGTCGGTCGTCGTGATCTTGCCGTGCTCGAAGAGCGACTTCGCGAGGTTCGCAAGAAGCAGCTTCTCGTGCGCGGCGCTGCCGCCCAGACGGGCACCCTTGGCGGGCTTCGGCATGATTTCTCCTAGGTGTCTGCCCTGGCCGTACTAGGTACCAGGGTCAGTGTTCGAGCGGGCAGGGTTGCCCGTCGAAGACCCCGGCCCCTGAAAGGGGCGCGGGGAACTGCGCAACCGCAACCACGGTCCCGCAGCAAGCGATCCGCCCGCCGAAGCGGAGCGACTCAGTACTGCTCGGTCTCCACGAAACCCGCGTCCGCGTCGTCGTCGGCGCCGAAGGCGTCGGCGGCAGCGGTCGGGTCGAATCCGGGCGGGCTGTCCTTGAGGGCCAGGCCCATGCCGGCCAGCTTCGCCTTGACCTCGTCGATCGACTTCGCACCGAAGTTGCGGATGTCGAGCAGGTCGGCCTCGGAGCGGGCGACGAGCTCACCCACGGAGTGGATGCCCTCGCGCTTGAGGCAGTTGTACGACCGAACGGTGAGCTCGAGCTCCTCGATCGGCAGCGCCAGATCGGCGGCCAGGGCGGCGTCCGTCGGGGACGGACCCATGTCGATGCCCTCGGCGTCGATGTTCAGCTCGCGAGCGAGACCGAACAGCTCGACCAGCGTCTTACCGGCGGAGGCCATGGCGTCACGCGGACGCATCGCCTGCTTGGTCTCGACGTCGACGATCAGCTT
>NZ_JBEOVM010000019.1:0-90445 GCF_040295505.1 Streptomyces sp. NPDC002790
CGATATTGTGTACGGTGAGTGGTGTTCTGCGTTGTGATCTTCCGAACCCAGCCCCCCCCATGGGAGCAACCCCCACCAGCACGAAGAGCGCCAGCCCATAACCAGAACTCGACCCGATCGACGGGAAAACGACCCCGCCCCGGGGTCACAAATCGGGCTCGGATGTGAACGCACGCGCAAGGAATCGAATATGAGCGCAGCGGCCCGAGTGGGAGCACGGAGGGAGCAAACAGACAAGGGGACACCGGGAGCACGGGAGCACGCTCCCCGCTCCAAGTGGGAGCATGGGAGCAACAGAAAAAGGGCCGTTCGAAAACGGCCCTTCACCTGCGACGTTCGATCGTTCGAACTTGTCGGGACGACAGGATTTGAACCTGCGACCCCTTGACCCCCAGTCAAGTGCGCTACCAAGCTGCGCCACGTCCCGGTGCTCGTTGACCTGGGGTTTCCCCCCGGCCTCACGCGCAGAGAAACCATACCGCACTCGGAGCCGTGGTCGCGCATCCCTTCCGGTGGGTGGGCGGGGTCCGGCAGGCCGCGGGAGCGGGGGTTGACCTCAAGCAAAGTTGAGGTCGCAGGCTGCGTGTATGACGACGACCACATCGGATGACATCGCCACCAGCGCCACCGGATCCGACGAAGCTGTCGGTCCCGTCGGGACTGCTGGGCCCGACAAGACCGACAAGGCCGATAGGGCAGACAAGAACGACAGGGCCGACAGGGCCGACGGACGGCCCGGCCATCGGTACGCGGATCTGCCTCGGCTCATCAGTCTGATGACCGGGGACGAGAAGCACGGGCCCGCCGCCACCTCCACCCTCGACGTGTTGTGGGTGCTGTACGACCGCGTTCTGCGGGTCGGGCCGGAGAGTGTCGAGGAGGTCGGGCGTGATCGGTTTCTGTTGTCCAAGGGACATGGGCCCATGGCGTACTACGCCGTGCTCGTCGCCAAGGGGTTCGTGCCCGAGGCGTGGCTGAGTGGGTTCGGGGCGTATGAGTCGCGGCTCGGGCATCATCCCGATCGGGTGCTCGTGCCGGGCGTGGAGATCGGGAGCGGCTCTCTGGGGCATGGGCTGCCGATCGCGGTCGGGACCGCGCTCGGGCTTCGGGCCCAGGGGCTGGGCGAGCCGGCCGTCTGGACCCTGGTCGGTGACGCCGAGCTCGACGAGGGCAGCAACCACGAGGCCATCGCCTTCGCCGGGGCCGTCGGGCTGGAGCGGCTGCACACCGTCGTCGTCGACAACCTGTCCGCTACGTACGGCAGGGCCGGCGGCATCGCCGCCCGGTTCGAGGCCGCCGGGTGGTCGACGGTGACCGTCGACGGGCGGGACCACGAGGCCTTGTACCAGGCCTTCAGCGCATCCCATCCGGGGCGGCCGCACGTCGTCGTCGCCCGTGTCGAGCCCAAGTTTGAATGAGCCCCCTCCCCTCTCCCCCACCCCCGCCGCTCCCTGCCTCTCGCGCCCCCTTTCCAGGAAGGACATCCACCGTGGACACCATGCGTGATCGCTTCGCCCCCGTTCTCAGCCAGATCCTCGACGAGGATCCCCGTGTCGCCGTCGTGCTCGCCGAGATCGGGGCCGCGCCCTTTGCGGGGGCCGCTCGGCGGCATCCGGAGCGGGTGATCAATGTCGGGATCCGGGAGCAGTTGCTCATCGGGGCGGGGGCGGGGCTTGCGCTCGCCGGGATGCGGCCCGTGCTGCACACCTTCGCAAGCTTTCTCGTTGAACGGCCTTTTGAGCAGGTGAAGTTGGACTTCGGGCATCAAGGGGTCGGGGGTGTGCTCGTGAGTGCGGGCGCGTCGTACGACGTGTCTTCCGGGGGCTTTACGCACATGGCCCCCGGCGATGTGGCGCTGCTCGACACCCTCGACGGGTGGCGTGTACATGTGCCTGGGCATCCCGACGAGGCCGAGACGCTGCTGCGGCGGGCCGTCGGGGCCAGTGGTGATGTGGTGAGTGGCTCGCAGGAGTACGTGCGGCTCTCCGTGCAGAGCAACAGGGAGGCGTTGCCCGTGGACGGGGGGCGATTCCTGGCCGTGCGGGAAGGGCGGCGGGGAGTCGTGGTCGCCGTTGGGCCCATGTTGGACAACGTGCTCGCCGCCACCGAAGGGCTTGATGTCAGTGTTCTCTACGCGACTACCGTTCGGCCTTTTGATGACACTGGGCTGCGGCGGGCCGTGGATGCGAGTGGCAGCGCTGATGTCGTGATCGTCGAGCCCTATCTCGCCGGGACCTCCACCGGCGCCGCCACTGGCGCGCTCGTCGATCTGCCGCACCGCGTACTCGGACTCGGTGTCGGGCGGCGGGAGTTGCGGCGGTACGGGAGCGTCGAGGAGCACGTCGCCGGGCATGGGCTCGACGCGAGGGCGCTGCGGGAGCGGATCAGTGGGTTTCTGCTTTCCCGTGTCCCCTCTGCCGCTGCTCCGGCATAGGAGGCATAGAAGGCATAGGTGGCACAGGTGGCACAGGAGGGGTGGGGGCACGAGGGGGCTGTGCCTCCGCTCTCACCAGGCCCCTGATCGCCGGGACCGAGATCATCGTCGCCGCCACCATCAGCGTGATCACTCCTCCTGCCAGCAGGACCTGCTGGGTGCCGAACGTGGCCGCTGCCGGGCCCGCCAGTGCCTGGCCCACCGGCTGCATGGCGATGGAACCGGCCACCTCGTAGGCATGGATGCGGTTGAGGACCTCGCGCGGGACCTGCGTCTGGACGCTCGTCGCCCACATCACGCCCCAGAACGACATGCAGGCCCCGGCCACCGCGCAGCCCGCCATCATCCATGGCACCCCCAGGCCGGCGCCCGCCGTCGCGGGGAACAGGGCGAAGCCGAACAGCGCCAGGCCACCCGCGCGCAGCATCCGGCGCGGGCGCACGCGCAGGGCCAGTACGCCGCCGATGACCGTGCCCGCGCCGAGCGCCGAGTTCACCAGGCCGTACGCGCTCGAGCCGTACTCCTGCGTTACCTGTACGGCCACCAGGGGGACGGCCGGGCCCCACGCTCCGATCATCAGCACGCACCAGATCGAGATCACTCCCCAGAGCCATCTTCGCGATCTGAACTCCCGCCAGCCCTCCACCAGTTCGGAGCGGAAGGCGCCTCGGGTGCGTGTCTTCCCACTGTCGCGTATGACCGGTGGCAGGCGCAGGAGGAGCAGGCACAGGGCGCTCAGGCCGTACGTTCCCGCGTGCGCCGCGAAGACCAGGCCCGGTGAGGCCAGCGCGACCAGCATGCCCGCCACCGCCGGGCCCGCCAGTTGTGCGCCGGACTCCGCCACCCGGATCGCGCCGTTCGCCGCCTGGACGTCGGATGCGAGGCGGGGCACCGTGCCGGCGACGCCGGGTTGGAAGATTGCCGCGGCCAACCCGTTGATCGCGCCGATGACGCAGATCTGCCAGAGCACGACATGGCCGGTGAAGAACATGACGGCCGCGAGGGACTGTGTCACCAGGCGTGCGAGGTCGGCGCCCGTCATCAGCAGGCGGGTGTTGAAGCGGTCCGCCAGCACCCCGCCGAAGATGACCAGGCCGGCGAAGCAGGCCACCGACGAGGCCATGGCGAGGCCCACCGCGCCTGCCCCGTAGCCGTGCTGCAGGAGGCCTGCCGCGAGTGCCACCGGCAGCATGGTGTCGCCGAGCTTGGCCACGCCCCTCGCGGTGAAGAAGAGGCCGAAGTCGCGGGTCCAGATGCCGCGCCGGGGCACGACATCGGCGTCCTCGGCGTCCTCGGCATCGACCGCCCGGTCGACCATCCCCGTCCCCCGTTCGCCGTCCCCGCGGCGCACCGCACGCGCGCGGCCCGCCCTCGCGAGCGGATCATGCCATGCGGACGTGCGGCGCCTCACCTGGTTTCATCCCGCCCGCGGAAGGCCCAACTCCGGGTGTGCGTCCAGGAGTCGGGACGGAGCGGCCTGGCGCCAGGAGTCGGCGAGGATGTCGCGCAACTCGGCCGTGTTTTCCAGGGCCGCGAGGCGCGCCCGGACCCATGCGAAGGACGCCTCGTGGTCCGCGATCCAGAACTTGTCCGGCTCGGACAGGACGAGTTCGTCGCGCTCCTCCTTCGGGCAGCGCACCGCTATCGACGTCTCGTCCTCGGGCAGCGTGGCGAACATCTTCCCCGCGACCCGGAACGTGGGCATGCTCCAGGCGACCTTCTCGGTCGTGTCCGGCAGGGACAGGGCTACGGTGCGTACATCCTCGGCGTCCAGCATGCTACGAACCGTAGCCAACGCCACTGACAACGCCACCGACAACGCCATCGGACCCGGGGGCGACCCCCTCGCGGTCACCCGCTCACGGCACCCGCTTGTCCAGCCACGCCACCAGGTCCGCCTGTACCTCGTCACGGTTCGTCTCGTTGAGGATTTCGTGGCGGGCGCCCTCGTAGCCCTTCCAGGTGAGGTCGGTGACGCCCAAGTACCGGAAGTCCTCCAGGAGTTCGTGGACGAGCGTCATGCGCTGGTTGCACGGGTCCTCCGTGCCGACCGCGATGTGGATCGGCAGGTCGGCCGGGATGCGGGCGAGGTTCGCCGGGTCGTTGATGCGGCGGACCGCGCGGACCCAGTCCAGGGACAGGCCCGCCGAGAAGTCGAAGCCGCAGCGTTCGTCGGCGACGTACTTGTCGACCTCCGCCTCGTCGCGCGAGAGCCATTCGAAGCCGGTGCGGTGCTCGTACGGGTCGTTGAAGGAGGAGAAGAGGTTGCCCACGTACGGCGAGGCGCCGGCGCGGCCGCCCGCCGCGACCGCGGCCTCCAGAGCCGCGATGTCGCCCTCGTTGTCGGCGCCGGGCAGGGAGCGGAAGGTGCCGGAAAGGATCAGGGCCACCAGGTCGTCCGCATACCGCTGCGCATAGTCGCGCGCGAGCAGCGAGCCGAGGCTGTGACCCAGCAGTACGAACGGGACGTTCGGGTACAGGGCGCGTGCCTGGTCGCCGATCGCCTTGAGGTCCTCGACGATCGACACCCACGCGTCGACGGTCTCGGGGTCGCCGTCGTCCGTGACTCCGTAGCCGCCCGTGGTCGAGGCCGTGGCGCCGTGGCCGCGGTGGTCGGAGGCGATGACCGCGTAGCCGTGGGAGGTGAGGTGGCGGGCGAAACGGTCGTAGCGCTGACCGTGTTCGGCCGCGCCGTGGGCGATCTGGACGAAGGCGCGAGGCCTGCCGTCGTCGGGCAGCCAGGTGTACGTGGCCACGGCGGCGCCGTCTCCGGTGCTGAGCGCGCTCGTCGTGTACGTCGGGTCTGTGGCGGTCATCTGGCGGCTTCCTCTCGGACAGTCCGTACGGCCCTGTGGGCGGGCGGGGCAACGCGGGTGCGGTGTGAGGGGGCGGGTGCGGTGTGCGGGTGCGGTGCGAGTCCGACCTGCACGTCTCCTCCCCTCCCCCGCACCGTAGGCCCTCACTCCTGGCAATCACCGACCGGCACGAGCCCGGCGGTCACCGACCGGGCCACGTAGTCGGGGATGACGCCGGCCTCGTCCCGGTCCTCCCCCGCCTCAGCCCTCCGCCGCCTCCCCCAGCGCCTCGAGCACCGGCCGGATCAGCGGGTGTTCCTCCACCCCGTGCCGTACCGCCGCGAAGACCTTCCGGGTCGGCGCCGCGCCGTCGATCGGCCGGACCACGACGTGACTCAGGTCCACGCCGTGCAGGGCCGAGCGCGGAACCAGCGCCACGCCCGCGCCAGCGGAGGCGAGGGCGACGACAGCGCGGAAGTCGTCCGACGAGTGCTCGAACTGCGGGGCGAAACCGGCATGTTCGCAGGCCAGGACCACCACGTCGTGGCAGGGGTTGCCGGGGTACGGGCCGATCCACGTGTCCTTCGCGAGGTCGGCGACCGGCACCCACTCTGTCGCCGCGAGGCGGTGCGTGAGCGGCAGGACCGCGTCGAACGGCTCCGCGTACAGCGGCACGCGCGTGATCCGGTCGTCGTCGGCGGCAGGCGCGCCCCGGTAGTCGACGGCGACCGCCACATCGATCCGCCGGTCCAGCAGCATCGGCAGGCTGGCGTCGCCTTCGGCGTCCTGGACGCGGACGCGGATGCCGGGCGCCGACTTCGACAGCAGGGCGAGGGCCGGCCCCACGACGAGGCCGATGCCCGTCGCGAAGGAGGCGAGCGTCACCGTGCCCGCCTCACCCGTGCTGTACGCGGCCAGCTCGGCCTCGGCCCGCTCCAACTGGGCGAGGACCGCGTTGGTATGGGTGAGGAGGATCTCGCCGGCCGACGTCAGCCGGACTCCGCGCGCGCCGCGCTCGACCAGCTTGTGGCCCGTCTCCTGCTCAAGGGCCGTGAGCTGCTGCGAGACCGCCGAGGGGGTCAGGTACAGCGCGGCGGCCGCAGCCGTGACGGTGCGGTGGTCGGCCACCGCACGGAGGATGTGCAGCCGCCGCGCTTCGATCATGAGCCGATTCTCCCAAACGGGTCTGACACTGCCCCCGGGGAGGCGTCAGCCGAGCTCGGCGCGGGCCGCCACGAACGCGTCCACCGCCCTGTTCACGTCCTCCGTGGAGTGCGCCGCCGACAGCTGGACGCGGATGCGCGCCTGGCCCTGCGGCACCACCGGGTACGAGAAGCCGATCACGTAGATGCCGCGCTCCAGGAGCAGCTCGGCCATCCGCCCCGCGACGGAAGCGTCGCCGATCATCACCGGGGCGATCGCGTGGTCGCCGGGGAGGACGTCGAAGCCCTCCTCGGCCATCCGCGTACGGAACAGCTTGGTGTTCGCCGCGAGGCGCTCGCGCAGGTCGCCCGCCGACTCCAGGAGGTCGAGGACCTTCAGGGAGGCCGCCGCGATCACCGGGGCAAGGCTGTTCGAGAACAGGTACGGGCGCGAACGCTGGCGCAGCAGCGCGACGATTTCCGCGCGCGCCGCGACGTAGCCGCCGGACGCCCCGCCCAGGGCCTTGCCGAGGGTGCCGGTGATGATGTCGACGCGGTCCATGACGCCGTGCAGCTCGGGGGTGCCGCGGCCGCCGGGGCCGACGAAGCCGACCGCGTGCGAGTCGTCGACCATGACCATGGCGTCGTAGCGCTCGGCGAGGTCGCAGATGTCGGCGAGCGGCGCCACGTAGCCGTCCATGGAGAAGACGCCGTCCGTGACGATCAGCTTCCTACGGGCGTCGGACGCCGCCTTCAACTGCGCTTCCAGGTCGGCCATGTCGCGGTTGGCGTAGCGGAAGCGCTTCGCCTTGGACAGGCGGATGCCGTCGATGATCGACGCGTGGTTGAGGGCGTCGGAGATCACCGCGTCCTCGGGGCCGAGCACGGTCTCGAAGACGCCTCCGTTGGCGTCGAAGCAGGAGGAGTACAGGATCGTGTCCTCCTGGCCGAGGAAGGCCGACAGGCGCGCCTCCAGCTCCTTGTGAACCTCCTGGGTGCCGCAGATGAAGCGGACGGACGCCATGCCGTAGCCCCAGCGGTCGAGGGCCGCGTGGCCCGCCGCGATCACGTCGGGGTGGTCGGCGAGGCCCAGGTAGTTGTTCGCGCAGAAGTTGAGCACCTCGCCGGGACGGCCTCCCGCGGTGACCTCGACGGTGGCGGACTGCGGGGTGCCGATGACCCGCTCGGGCTTGTGCAGGCCCGCGGCGGCGATCTCGTCGAGGGTCGCCTGGAAGTCTGCGCGCGCGTTGTCGAACATGACGTGAGTCCTTCTAAAGATGGGACCAGGGATGGGAAGTTCGGTGGGGGCGGGGAGCGCTCAGGCGGTCCAGTCCAGGATGACCTTGCCGCCCTTGCCGCTTGCCGCGTCCTCGAACGCCGCGTCGAAATCGGTGTACGCGTAGCGGCCGGTTATCACCGGCGCGAGGTCGAGGCCGCCTTCGAGGAGCACCGACATCGCGTACCAGGTCTCGAACATCTCGCGGCCGTAGATGCCCTTGATGGTGATCATCGAGGTGACGACGCGCGCCCAGTCGACGGCGAACTCCTCGGACGGCAGGCCGAGCATGGCGATCCTGCCGCCGTGGGTCATGTTCGCGAGCATGTCGCGCATGGCGACGGGGTTGCCGGACATCTCCAGGCCCACGTCGAAGCCCTCGCGCAGGCCGAGTTCGCGCTGGCCGTCGGCGACGGTCGAGGTCGCCACGTTCAGGGCGAGGCTCACGCCCACCTTCCGCGCCAGCTCCAGACGTTCCTCGCTGACGTCGGTGACGACGACGTTGCGGGCGCCGGCGTGCTTGGCGACGGCCGCCGCCATCAGGCCGATGGGTCCGGCGCCCGTGATCAGTACGTCCTCGCCGACGAGCGGGAAGGACAGCGCGGTGTGCACGGCGTTGCCGAACGGGTCGAAGATCGCCGCGACATCGAGGTCGACGGGGACGCGGTGCACCCACACGTTCGACGCGGGCAGCGCCACGTACTCGGCGAACGCGCCGTCGCGGCCGACGCCGAGGCCGACCGTCGCCCGGCACAAGTGGCGGCGCCCGGCAAGGCAGTTGCGGCACTTGCCGCACACCAGGTGGCCCTCGCCGCTGACCGTGTCACCCACGGCGATGTCGCTCACGTCGCGCCCGGTCCCGACGACCTCGCCGACGAATTCGTGGCCCACGACCAGCGGCGCGCTGATGGCCGACCGCGCCCAGCCGTCCCAGCTGCGGATGTGCAGATCGGTGCCGCAGATCCCGGTGCGCAGGACCTTGATCAGTACCTCCCCGGGGCCGACGCCGGGCTCGGGGACGTCCGTCAGCCACAGACCCGGTTCGGCCTTCTCCTTGACCAGTGCCTTCAAGGGTTCGACTCCTGTCGTCGCGCACGCGGGCAGGGCGAACCGGCCCGCGTACGACGGAGAATGGGTGGTGGGGTGCGCTGCGTCAGTCATCCGGATACGTCCCGAATGCGGTCCGCCGACACCGCAGACTCTTCCGTACACGGCGCGTTCGGTCCATCGAGGTTTTCTTAAGCGGCGCCCCAGGTTTCCTACAGGCCCGCGCCGCGCTCGGCGCGGACAACGCGACCGCGCTGATGGGCTCACCGGCCGAAGGCACACGTCCGGCCGGTTGATCCACTCAACGAACAGACTGTCCGAATAACGGACGCACGACGCATCCCCTCCCACGTGGTCGCATACTGTCGCCGCACTTCAACCCGTCTCAGACAGCGAACAGGCACGACCATGACACGGACCTCCGTCACGGACCGGCCGCAGGCCGGATCCGACGTCGGCGTCACGCCGGGCGACGTCGAGGACGCCTCCACCGGCACGGAACTCGGCCACGGCCTCAAGCAGCGGCACCTTTCGATGATCGCCCTCGGCGGTGTCATCGGCGCGGGGCTCTTTGTGGGGTCGGGGGCCGGGATCGCCGCCGCAGGACCCGCGGTCGTACTGCTCTTCGCGGGCGCCGGATTCGTCGTCATGCTGCTCATGCGGATGCTCGGCGAGATGTCCGCCGCCCGGCCGGCCACCGGCTCGTTCTCCGTGCACGCTGAGCGCGAACTCGGCGCCTGGGCGGGGGCGACCTCCGGCTGGATGTACTGGACCATGCTGACCTGCGGCGTGGCCGCGGAGGCGACCGCGGCCGGGCAGATCATGCACGGCTGGGTGCCGTTCCTGCCCGCCTACGGGTGGGTCGCCGTCTTCATGGTGTTCTTCTGCCTGAGCAACCTGGCCGCCGTGCGCAACTTCGGCGAGTTCGAGTTCTTCTTCTCCGCCCTGAAGGTCACGGCGATCTGCGCATTCCTCGTCCTGGGCGTCCTCGGCATCTTCGGTGTCTTCGGTGACGCCCCCGGCGCCTCGAACCTCACCGGCCGGGGCGGCTTCTTCCCCACCGGCTCCTCCGGCCTGATCGCCGGACTGCTCACCGCCGTCTTCGCGTACGGCGGCCTGGAGACGGTGTCCATCGCCGCCGCCGAGTCCGACAAGCCGCGCGAGAACGTGGCCCGCGCCGTGCGCACCGCAGTGTGGCGCATCGCGCTCTTCTACGTAGGGTCGATGGCGCTGGTCGTCGCCCTGGTGCCGTGGAACGACCCGAGCGTCGCCGCCGACGGCCCGTACGTCACCGTGCTCGACGAGTTCGGCATCCCGGCCGCCGGCACCATCATGCAGGCCGTCATCCTGGTCGCCCTGCTGTCGGCGATGAACGCCAATATCTACGGTTCCTCGCGCATGGCCTACTCGCTCGTCTCCCGCGGCCTCGGCCCGCGCTTCCTGGGCCGGGTGCGTCGCCGCGTGCCGGTGGCCGCGGTGCTCGCGTCCTGCCTCTTCGGGTTCTTCGCGGTGTTCGCCGGCGTCTGGTGGCCCGACACCGTCTTCACGTGGCTGATGAACACGACCGGCGTCGCCATCCTCGTCGGCTGGGTCTTCATCTGCCTCGCGCAGCTGAAGATGCGCCGCCGCCTGGAGCGCGAGTCGCCCGAGCTGCTCACTGTGAAGATGTGGGGCTTCCCGTATCTGACCTGGCTCGCCCTGGCGGCCATCGCGGGTGTCTTCGTGGTCATGGCCTCGACGGCCGACGGCCGCGACCAACTGCTCGTCTCCGCGATCCTGGTGGTGGCGCTGGCCGCGGGCGGGTACGCAAAGCAGCGCAGGGACGCGCGCCGCTGACGACTCCGGTGCGGGGCGGGCTCAGTCGAGCAGATCGCCCCGCCCCCGTACCAGTTCCATCAGTTCACCCGCCATCGACTTGATGGTCGCGAGCCCCGCCTGTCCCCACGGGCGGGGTTCGGTCGCGACCGCGCACACGGTGCCGAGGGCGAGCCCCGTGCGCTCGTCGATCAAAGGCGCGCCCAAGTAGGAGCGGATTCCGATTTCGTCGACTACAGGGTTGCCCGCGAAGCGCGGGTAGTCGCACACGTCTTCAAGGACGAGTGCTTTGCGGCGCACGACTACATGTGGGCAGTAACCGTGATCGCGCGCCATGTAGCGCGCCACTTCACCTTCCGTAGACGTCGATGTGGCGGCCGAGGCCGCCACCGCGCCCAGTTCGCCGCCCCGGTGGTCCCCACCGGGGGTGTGCAGGCCGGCGAAGAACTGCCGGTTGTCGTCCATGAAGTTGACCATGGCGTACGGGGCGCCCGTCACCTCGGCGAGCCGGTCCGCGAAGCGGTCGAACACCGGCTCGGCACGCTGCCCCAGGTCGAGCCCGCGCAACCGGCGGGCCCGCTCGGCACCCTCCTGGTCCTGCGGGGTCAGCAGCAGCCTCCTGGTCGCGTCGTACGTCACGTGTGGGCCCCGAACCCCGAGGCGGTCGCGGGCGCGTGCGCCAGCAGGTGTCGTACGAGGGTGAGCAGCGTCTGGATGCCGGAGCTCGAAATGCGCGCGTCGCAGCGCACGACGGGCACCGCCGGGTCCAGGTCGATGGCGGCGCGGACCTCGTCGGCCTCGTAGCGGTACGAGCCGTCGAACTCGTTGACCGCCACGACGAAGCCCATGCCGCGCTCCTCGAAGAAGTCGACGGCGGCGAAGCAGTCCTCCAGGCGGCGCGTGTCCGCGAGGATGACCGCTCCGAGGGCGCCCTCGGACAGCTCGTCCCACATGAACCAGAAGCGCTCCTGGCCCGGCGTGCCGAACAGATAGAGCACGTGCTCGGGGTCCAGGGTGATCCGCCCGAAGTCCATCGCGACCGTCGTCTCGACCTTGTTCTCGATGCCGTCGAGGTTGTCGGTGTCCGCGCTGACCGTGGTGAGCAGCTCTTCCGTGCTGAGCGGAGCGATCTCGCTGACGGCCCCTACGAAGGTCGTCTTGCCGACCCCGAACCCGCCCGCGACCAGGATCTTCAGTGCGGTGGGGAAAGGGTCAGAGCTGGCGTCGTAGTCCATCGAGCACTGCCTCCAGTAGGGACCGGTCAGTGGGGTTGTCGTGGAACGTGGGGGGCTTGGTGGTGATCGCCTGGCAGTCGACGAGGTCGGAGAGGAGAACCTTGGTCACGCCCGCCGGGAGCTTCAGATGACCGGCGATCTCGGCGACCGATGTGACCTGCGCACACAGGTCGAGCGCCTGGCTGTGTTCCGGACCCAGATAGCCGAGGGGGGTCGCCCCCGTGGCCATCACATGGGTGAGCAGATCCATCGACGTACTCGGCCGGGTGCGTCCGTTGCTGATCGCGTACGGACGTACGAGCCGGCCCGCGGCGCCGTCCAGCCATGGCCCGTCCTGCGGGGCCGCCACCGTCAATTCCTCATCGCCGTGGGCTGGGCGGAGGGCTGCCGGGGTGCGGTGACCAGGTAGGGGCGCACGCTCTTGACGAGCATGGCCATCTCATAGCCGAGCACGGCCGCGTCCGCGTCGCGCCCGGCGAGGACCGCGAGACAGGTTCCGGAGCCGGCGGTCGACACGAACAGCAGCGCTGAGTCGAGCTCCACCACCACCTGCCGTACGTCGCCGCCGTCGGCGAACCGGATGCCCGCGCTGCGGCCGAGCGAGTAGAGGCCCGAGGCGAGGGCCGCCATATGGTCGGCGCTGTCGGCGTCGAGCCCGTGCACGGACTTGACGAGGCCGTCAGAGGACAGCAGCACGGCGCTGCTGGTGTGGGGAACGCGCTGGACGAGGCCGCTCATCAGCCAGTCGAGATCGGACACATGACCCGTCGGCACATCGCTCGCCATGGGGGATCGACTCCTTGGTGGACTGCTGGGTGTGGTGCGGGGAGGTGGGGGATCGGCGGGGGCGGGCGCGGTGCGGGGTGCCGTGCGGCGCGGGTGGTCGGGCGGGTACGCGCGCGTGGTGGTGTGCGGAGGCGGGGGCGGGCGTGTGTGCGGCGTCAGGGTGGTCATGCAGGGGCGCCGCCTCGGCCGTGGCCGCCCTGGTCGTCGGGGCCCGGCTCCCACTGCTGAGCGTTCGGGGCCTCGTCGCCGGGGGCGCGCGGTTCCGCCGACTCGGCGAGCGTGATGCCGCGCTGGAAGGCGGCCATGAGACCGGGGTCGTGCACGGAGGGCGCCGACTCCTCATGGCGTGGCGCGGGGCCGCCGCGCAGTTGCGGAGCGATGTGCTCCTGGGCCCTGCGGTGCGGCAGTTGGGGGCGGCCCATGGTGCCCCGTACGACTCCCTCGGGGCGGGGCACCAGGGGCTCGGCGTGCGCCGCGGCCTCGCGGGACTCGGGGCGGAGGCCGGGGAGTGCGTCGGCGGGGGTGGGGCGGGAGCCTCCGGCGATGCGCTGCGGGAGGGGGGTGGCGTGGGGTCCGGGGCGGGAGGTGGTGGGTGGGGTGCCGTTGGGCGCGGGGGCCGTGAGGGGGGCGTCGGTCGGCGGGCCGGCCGGAGGCGCCCCTATGGGCGTGCCCGTGGGGGGTGTTCCTGTTCCTGCGAAGGGTGCGTCCGTCGGCGTGCCGGCGGCAGGCGTGCCCATGGGCGTTCCCGCGAGGGGTGTGTCCGTAAGTGGTGTGCCCGTCGGCGTGACGGCCGGAGGCGTCCCAATCGGTGTGCCCGTGGGTGGAGTTCCCGTGGGTGGTGTGTCGGTCGGCGGGGCGGCGGGCGGGCCCGTCGGAGGGGTTTCCGTGAAGGGGGCGGGCAGTGGGCCGAGGGGCGTGCCCGTAGGAGGGATTGTCGTGAAGGGGGTGTCGGTCGGCGTACCGGCCGGAGGTGTTCCCGTGTGGGGCTGGCGGGGCACCACGGAAACGGCGCCGTGGAGCGGGGCGGGGTCGGGCTGCGGCGGGGGGCCCGCTCGGTGGCCGTTCGCCGACGGCATCGGCTCGCCGCCGAGCACGCTGTTCGCGGTCGCCGCCGCGGCGGCCTTGCGGACGTGCGGGATGCGCACGCCCGCCCCGTCCGTGTCGCCGTCCCCGCCGAGCAGGTCCTGGGGCAGCACAAGGACCGCCTGCACTCCCCCGTAGATATTGGTCTGCAGCCGCACCGTGATGCCGTGCCGTCGCGCGAGCTGCGACACCACGAACAGGCCGATGCGGCCGTCCGCGAGGAGGCTGGCCACGTTGACCTGGTCGGGGTCGGTGAGCAGCGTGTTCATCTTGTTCTGCTCGGTGACCGGCATGCCGAGGCCGCGGTCCTCCACCTCGATGGCGAGCCCGGAGGTCACCGGGTTGGCGCGGAGCAGGACCTGGGTGTGCGGGGCGGAGAACACCGTGGCGTTCTCGACGAGTTCGGCCAGCAGGTGGATGCAGTCGGCGACGGCGTGCCCGCGCAGTGTGCCGTCGATCGGCGGCACGAGTTTGACCCGCGAGTACTGCTCGACCTCGGCGATCGCGGAGCGCATCACCTCGGTCATGGACACGGGGTGGCTCCACTGGCGGCGCGAGACGGCGCCGCCGAGTACGGCGAGGTTCTCGGCGTGCCGGCGGGTGCGCGTGGCCATGTGGTCGACGTGGAAGAGGCCCTTGAGCAGGTCGGGGTCCTCTACCTGGTTCTCCAGCTCGTCGAGAAGGCTGATCTCCCGGTGCACGAGCGACTGCAGGCGCCGGGCGAGGTTCACGAACACCTCGACCTTCTGCCGGCTGCCTGCCTGGCTGGACAACTGGGTGGCCTGGACGACGGCGGTCACCGCGACATCGTGTCCGCGCGCGAGGTCGACGGCGAGCCGGTCGAAGTCATCGCCTCCGGGCGCGCCGACGGCGGGTGCGCGGCGCGGCGGAGGGGCCTCACCTTTGCGCAACTGCTCGACCAGAGCGCGCAGTTCGGACTGGCGGTGCGCGGCGCCCTGACGCAGCGCGAGCACCCGGTCGCGTACGACGGCGGCGGTGCGCCGCGCGGCGACGGCGGCGATCACGATGCCGGCGACCGTCACCAGGCAGGCCCCGCCGAGCACCGCCCACAGCGTCGGACTCGGCCGCACGCCGGTGTGCTGGAGGACGAACAGCACGGCCGCGCTCGCACCGAGGGCCACCGCGAGCGGCGGAAGGACGGCGATACGCAGGAGTTGGGAACGTATGTGGGTCTCGGTCGGCTGTGGCGCGGCCCGCCCGGCCGGCCTGCCGTGCCGACCGCCTTCGCGGCGGTCTGCGCGGGCGGCCGACTGGCGGAGCTGGGACATACGGCGACCTCGTCCTCGGTTCTGTGAGTTCAGGGGCGTGGCTCGGCAGCTGAATGGACAGCAGGCAGCGCGACCGGGCGTCGCACGACGAGCACACACGGTAGTCGCCAACGGCATATACGCGAGGGGCAGTTGACAAACTCCGACGGCCGAGGTCCCGCTCTGGTATGAGCCTTCGCACCTACGACCGAATACCTACGCGCGCAGCGTCCGCACACCCGTTCGTCAGGGCGATTCAGGAAACTCGACGGGCCGGATTCAAGACGGATGGAGACCTAGAGCCGACCTAGAGCCTGTCGTCCGGGCGGAAGCGGGCCTTGATGTGCATGCGCTCTCCCTGGGGACCCAGGATGCTGAGGAATTCCACGGCGCGTTCGTCGGCGTTGCCGAACCAGTGCGGGAGGTGGGTGTCGAACTCGGCGGCCTCGCCCTCCGTGAGGATGACGTCCTGGTCGCCGAGCAGGAGGCGCAGCCGGCCCTGGAGTACGTACAGCCAGTGGTACCCCTCGTGCGAGCGCGGCTCGGGTTCCCGGCCGTCGGTGAGGCCCGCGGGAAGGGTCTGCTTGAACGCCTGGAGGCCGCCGGGCTTGCGGGTCAGCGGCACGATCGTCACGCCGTTGCGCGTGACTGGACGCGGGTGCACGCGCGGGTCGAGGTCGGCCGGGGCTCCGACCAGTTCGTCGATCGACACCTGGTGGGCCCTGGCCAGCGGCAGCAGGAGTTCGAGCCCCGGCTTGCGGTGCCCGGACTCGAGGCGGGACAGCGTGCTGATCGGGATTCCGGTGGTTTCCGACAGGGCTGTCAGGGTGGCGCCCTTGTGCCGGCGCAGCTCGCGCAGCCTCGGTCCGACCGCGGCCAGCACCCCGTCGACGTCGTCGCTCATCCGTCCACCGTGCCCGCGTTTTGCGTTTTCTGCAAAGAAGTTTGCCCGTACGCACGCGTGGCGCGACCTTGGCGTCGACGGGGTCACCTCACCGTCGAACCGACGAGAGACAGGACCGGACGCCAATGGACAACGACTTCACCCAGCGCGACAGCACCCAGTTCGACACCCCCGAGCACGACGGCCCCCAGTCCGACACCGCCCAGGAGTGGGACACGCGGTACCGCGCCAGCGACCAGCTCTTCAGCGGCAACCCGAACGGTGTGCTGGTCGACGAGGTGAGCGACATGCGGCCCGGCCAGGCGCTCGACGTCGGCTGCGGCGAGGGCGGCGACGCGCTCTGGCTGGCCCGGCGCGGCTGGCAGGTCACGGCGGTCGACGTATCGGAGGTCGCCCTGCGCCGCGCCGCCGAGGCCGGCGCCGATGTGGCGGGCCGGGTCTCCTGGTCGCGGGCCGACCTGGCCGTCACGCCGCCGCCGGCGGGCGCCTTCGACCTGGTGACCGTCCAGTACTTCCCGCTGCTGCGCAGCGCGGGCCTGGCGGCGGCGCGCGGACTCGTCGACGCGGTCGCGCCCGGCGGCACACTGCTGTTCGTCACGCACGCCCTGGCGGACCTGGCGCAGGACCATGCGGTGACCGCCAAGTTCAACCCCACCAACTACTACTGGGCGGACGACGTCGCCGCACTGCTCGCCGGGGACGGCAGCGACGCCGGCCGCCGCGACGGCGACCGCGCCTGGAAGATCGAGGTCAACGAGACCCGCCCGCGCACCGCCCCGGCCCCGCCCGGCACACACCACCACCGGGACACGGTCCTCCGGGCCCAGCGCCTGGCGTAAACGGAAACCGGGGCCGGGCAGGGCGGGACCGGGGCGGGCCAGTAGGCGCCGGACGGCACCCAGCCACCCACCGCCGACGGCGCGGCCCGCCAACCCGCCAACCGCAGTCTCCGCGCCCTCCGCCCTCCGCCCTCCGTCCTCAGCCCTTTCCCCTCGACCGCCCTCCACCTACCCCGCGACCACGATCCCCGCATCCTCCGCCCCCGTCACGGGCCCGCCCACCGGCCACCCGCCCTGCGGTTCGGCCGCGACCGCCCGCCACCACTGCTCCGTGGGCAGCGCCTCGGCGTCCGGCTCGAAGGGCTCGCCGGGGCGCGGCAGCGCGATGCGCGCGGCGGAGCGGCGGGCCGCGGTGACGGTCCCCTCGCCGGGCTCGGTCCACGCGTGCGGCGCCAGGTTGAACGTGCCCCAGTGGATCGGCAGCATCGGCCCGGCCGCGGGCCCTCCCTGTAGGTCGAGGTGGGCGCGCATGCCCTCCTCCGGGGTCATGTGGATGTCCGGCCAGTACTCGGAGTAGGCGCCGATCTGGATCATCGTCACGTCGAACGGACCGTGCTCTGCACCGATGTCGGTGAAGCCGGAGAAGTACCCGGTGTCGCCACTGTGGAAGACGCGGTGCTCGGGCCCGGCGGCCACCCAGGAAGCCCACAGGGTGTGCTGCGTGTTGCGCAGGCCGCGGCCGCAGAAGTGGCGGGCAGGGGTGGCGGTCAGTGTCACCCCGGCGACCTTCGTCGACTCGTGCCAGTCCAGCTCGCGCAGCCGGTCCGCGGGCACGCCCCAGTGCTCCAGGTGCGCTCCGACGCCGAGCGGCACGGCGAACACGGTGTCCGTGTGGGCGAGCGCCTTGATGGTGGGCATGTCCAGGTGGTCGTAGTGATCGTGCGAGATCACCACCACGTCGACCGGCCCCAGCGCGGCGAGCGGCAGCGGCGCCGGGTGCAGCCGCTTGGGCCCCGCGAAGGCGAACGGTGAACAGCGCTCGCCCCACACCGGGTCGAACAGCACCCGCACCCCGTCTATCTCCGCCAGGACGCTGGAGTGCCCCATCCACGTGATCCGCAGGCCGCTCGACGGCGGCTTCGCCAGGTCGGCGAGGGTGGTGGCGTGCACGGGCACGGTCCCCGTGGGGGCCCTGCGGGCGCGCTCGTCCTTCCGGAAATAGTTCTTCGCGAACTCGAGCATCGAGCCGTCGGGCCGAATGCGGGCGCCCTCCGGGTTCCGGAAGGACCCGTCCGCGAAGTTCGGGGACCGGCGGATGCGGTCCAGACGTGCTCCTGCGGGCTCGGCGCCAAAGGCATCGGGCTGGAGCGAGCGCAGCCCGGAAGTCAGAGAACGAGACACGGCGCCTCCCATTGATCGATCAGGTTTCCCATTATGTGCGGCACCACTGACAACGCGCCGGGTGCCTCTTCTGTGCCCGAGTCCCAGGGCTTGTGACCGGCGTCCCTCCGCCGCCGTCCCGCACCCCTCGCAGAAACTGATCCATCATTCAGTACCAGTTCGATTGACAGCACTCTCGACGACTCCGGATACTGACTGGCGATTCAGTAAAGCCAACTGGATCCAGCGAAGCCGGAAGCCGTATGGAGGCACCGTGTCGGAACTCCCCACCGAGCTGGTCCCGCTCACTCCCGAACAGCACGCCGTCGTCGAGCTCGCCCGGACGTTCGCGGCCGAGGAGATCCGGCCACGCGCGCGTGCTGTCGACGAGGCCGACGTCGAGACGCCCTGGGACCTGTGGCGCAAGGCGGCCAAGGTCGGCATCACCGGGTTCATGCTCCCCGAGGAGTTCGGCGGAGGCGGCTTCACCGACGTCTTCACGCAGGTCCTGGTACAGGAGGAGCTGTGCGTCGGCGACCTGGGCATCGGCAATCTGCTCTGCTCGAACGGCTTCTTCGCCGACCCCGTGCTCGCCCTCGGCACCGAGGAGCAGCAGCGCACCTGGCTCACCCCGCTCGCCGGCCCCGACACCCCGATGACGTCGCTCGCGACCACCGAACCGGGCGCGGGTTCGGACGCGGCGTCGATCGCGACGACGGCCCGCCGCACCGAGGGCGGCTACTTGCTCAACGGCCAGAAGTCGTGGATCTCGAACGCGGGCGAGGCCGACCGCTACGTGGTGTTCGCCAAGACGGATCCGACGCAGCGCTCGCGCGGTGTCAGCGCCTTCCTTCTGCACAGGGACACCGAGGGTGTCAGCTTCGGCGAGCCGATGCGCAAGATGGGTCAACGCGCCATCGTCTGCCGGGAGATCTTCCTCTCCGACGCCTTCGTCCCCGCGGAGAACCGGCTCGGCGACGAGGGCCAGGGCTTCAACGGTCTGATGCGCACCTTCGACATCTCGCGCGCCGTCCTGGGCGCCGCCGCCACCGGTGTCGCCCGCGCCGCCTACGAGTACGCACGCGACTACGCGCGCACGCGCGAACAGTTCGGCAAGCCCGTGATCGAGCACCAGGCGGTCGCGTTCCGGCTCGCCGACATGCGTACCCGCGTCGAGCAGTCGCGCCTGATGACGTGGCGCGCGGCCCGCCGCCTGGACGCGGGCCTGAGCGCCACCACGGAGGCGGCCATGGCCAAGCTCACCGCGTCGGAGACGGCGGCGTACTGCACATGGGCGGCAGTGCAGACGCTGGGCGGCTGGGGCTACTCGCGCGAGTTCCCGGTCGAACAGTGGATGCGCGACGCCAAGTTGGAGGAGATCGAAGAGGGCACCTCCGACATCATGCGCCTGATCATTGCGAGGTCACTGTGACGTCTGTCCACGAATCCGCCGTAGTTACGCGTCACAGTCCCGAGCCGCCACCGGACCGCACCCACCTCACCGGCGGCGAAGCCCTCGTCCGCGCCCTGGCCGCCCACGGCGTCACCCGGGCCTTCGGCATCCCCGGCACCCACAACCTGGAGATCTACCGCCACTTGACGGCCTACGGTGTCGCGCACACCGCGCCGCGCCACGAACAGGGCGCCGGATACGCGGCGGACGCGTACGCGCGCGTGACGGGCACGCCCGGAGTGGCGATCACCACCACCGGGCCCGCGCTTCTGAACATCGCGGCGGCCGTCGGCCAGGCGTACTCGGACAGTGTGCCGCTGCTGGTGATCTCGCCGGGCATGCCGCTGCGCCACCCCCGCCAGCCGACGGGCCTGCTGCACGAAATGCGCAGCCAGACCGAGGCGTTGCGGAACGTGGCCGCCTTCAGCCACCGGGTCTCCTCGGTGGCGGAGATCGGTGCGGCGGTGGCGCGTGCGTTCACGCTGTTCCGCTCGGAGCGGCCGCGTCCGGCGCACATCGAGATCCCGCTCGACCTCCTGGAGGCGGCCGAGCCCACGGGCCCGGCCCGCACCGCTCCCCCGGCCGCGCCGCACGTCCCCGACGCGGCACGCGTCGAGGAGGCCGCCGCGCTCCTCGCCCACGCGCAGCGCCCGGCCATCGTCCTCGGTGGCGGAGCCCGCGGCGCGGCGGACCAATGCCTCGCCCTGGCCGAACAGTTGGCGGCCCCGGTGGTCACCACGGCGAACGGGAAGGCGATCGTCGACGAGGGCCATCCGCTCTCCCTCGGCGTGTCCCTGCACAGCCCGGTGGTGCAGGAGTGGCTCATGAGCCTGGACGTGGTCCTGGCCGTCGGCACGGAGCTGGCCGAGTCCGACATCTGGACGGCCGAACCGCTCCCCCTCCAGGGCCAGTTGATCCGGGTCGATCTCGACCCCGCGCAGATGTACGCGGGCGTCCCGGCGAACGTCCCCCTGGTCGGCGACGCACAGGCCACACTCGACGCGCTCACCCTCGCAATCGCGGCCGCCACCACACACACCACCGCCACCCCGAACCCCACCACCGCCCACGCCCGAACCACCGCCCACGCCGAAACCGCCGCCCTCAGGGCATCCCGCGACACCGAATCCCGCCCCCGCGACGCCCACTGGCTGCCCTACCTGAAGGCGATCCGCGGCACCCTCACCCCGGACGCCGTCGTCACCTCGGACAGCGCCCAGTGCTGCTACTACGGGGCCCTGCCGCACCTCACCCTGGGGCCGCGCGCCCGCTACCTCCACCCCACCGGCTTCGGCACGCTCGGCTATGCGCTGCCCGCCGCGATCGGCGCGAAGGTCGCCTGTCCGGACCGCCAGGTGGTGGCGCTCAGCGGCGACGGTGGGCTGCAGTTCTCAATCCAGGAGCTGGCCACGGCCGCCGCGCTCCAACAGCCGCTCGCCGTCGTCGTGTTCGACAACTCCGGTTACGGCGAGATCCGCGACGAGATGAAGGCCCGCGGCGACGCACCGCTCGCGGTCGACCACGCGCGCGTGGACCTGCCCTCCCTCGCCCGCGCCTACGGAGGACACGGCGCGACGGCCCACTCCCCCGAGGAGCTCGCGAAGCTGCTGAGCACCGCCCTGACCACTCCCGCCCCCACCCTGATCGTCGTCCCTGAGGAGTCCGCATGACCACCGCCCACACGCCCGCCGGCACCGCCACGCCCCCGACGGGCTGGACCACCCCGGGGACAGCCGCGGCGGCCCCCCTCACCCAGCTCACCTGGACCGACCATGTCACCGGCCGCCACGGCTACTTGGTGATCGACCGCTTGGTGCGCGGCGTCTCCAGCGGCGGCCTGCGGATGCGGGCCGGCTGCACACTGGAGGAGGTCGCGGGGCTCGCGCGCGGCATGACGATGAAGGAGGCGCTGCACTACAACCCTCAGGGCCGCTACATCCCGCTGGGCGGCGCCAAAGGCGGCATCGACTGCGACCCGCAGGACCCGGAGGCGTACGGCATCCTGGTGCGCTACCTGAAGGCGATGCGCCCGTCCATCGAGTCCTTCTGGACGACGGGCGAGGACCTGGGCCTCACGCAGGACCTGGTCGACAAGGCGGCGGCCGAGGCCGGGCTCGTGTCGTCCATCCAGGCCGTGTACCCGCTCCTGGACGACGAGGAGACGGCCCGTCAGCGGCTCGCGGACGCCTTCGCGGTGGACGTCGACGGCATCGGTCTCGACGAGCTGGTGGGCGGCTGCGGCGTCGCCGAGGCGGTCCTGGTCGCGCTGGACCGCGCCGGCCGCTCCTACGCAGGCACCCGTGTGTCCCTCCAGGGGCTGGGCACCATGGGCGGCGCCACGGCCCGCTTCCTCACGCGCGCGGGGCTCACGATCGTGGCGGTGGCCGACCTGAAGGGCACCATCGCCAACGACGCGGGCCTCGACATTGAGGCGCTGCTCGCGGCCCGCGACGCCTACGGCACGGTGGACCGGGAGCGACTGCGCCCCGAGGACCGCGAACTGCCGGGCGACGCCTGGCTGTCGGCGGACGCGGACGTACTCGTCCCGGCCGCGGTCTCGTACGCGATCGACGCGGCGAACCAGGAGCGGATCACGGCCCGCTGGGTCGTCGAGGCGGCGAACATGCCGGTGCTCGCGGAAGCCGAGGACCTCATGACCCGGCGCGGCATCACGGTGCTGCCGGACGTGGTCGTCAACTCCGGGACGAACGCCTGGTGGTGGTGGACCCTCTTCGGCGACATCGGCGCGGACGCGGACGAGGCGTTCGCCTACACGCGGCGCTCCATGCGCTCCCTGATCGACCAGATGCTCGCGCGCGCGGAGGGCGACGGAACGACCCCGAGGGCAGCGGCGCACGCCATCGTCGCCGACCGCCTGCCGATCCTCGCGGAGAGGTTCGGGTGGTACAGGTGACGACGTCAACAAGCCTGGGCGCGCTGTACGACCCGGCGTCCGTCGCGGTCGTCGGCGCGTCCGACAACCCGGAGAAGTGGGGCTACTGGCTCGCGGCGGGCGCCCTGACCGGCCGCGCCCGGCGCGCGGTCCACCTGGTCAACCACAAGGGCGGCCACCTCCAGGGCGAACCGTTCCGCCCCGCCCTGTCCACGCTGACCGAGCCACCCGAGCACGTGGTGGTCGCCGTCCCGCCCCACCAGGTGCGCCCAGTGGTTCAGGAGGGCCTCGACGCGGGCGCCCGCTGCTTCACAGTGATCACGTCGGGCACCACCGAAGAGGACTCCCTCGCGAACCTGGTCACCTCGCGCGGCGCCCGCCTGCTCGGCCCCAACTGCATGGGCATCGTCGACACGAGCAGCCAACTCCGGCTCAGCTGGGGCGACTTCCCGGTCGGCGCCCTCGGCCTGGTCTCGCAGAGCGGCAACCTGGCCCTGGAGATCGGCAGACATCTCGACCGTGCGGGCGCGGGCTTCTCGCGCTTCGTCTCGCTCGGCAACCAGCGCGACATCGACGCCGCCGACGCCCTGGAGTCCCTGATCGCCCACGAGCCCACGAGAGCGATCGCGGCGTACGTGGAGGACTTCCGGGACGGCCGCCGCCTCGCGGACGTCCTGGCGGCCGCGCACGCCGCGGGAAAGCCGGTCCTGCTCCTCACGGTGGGCCGCAGCGCGGCATCGGGCCGCGCGGCCGCCTCCCACACGGGCGCCCTCGTCAGCCCGCACGCGACGGTCGCCGCGGTCTGCCGCGACGCAGGTGCCCTCCTCCTGAACTCGGCGGGCGAACTCGTCGACACCGCCCTCCACTTGATGTCCCCCACCCTCCCCCTCGTACGTTCCCGCCCCCACCCCCCACGCCACGAAACCACCCCCGCCCCCGCCCTGGCCCCGGCCAGCGCCACCCCACCCCCTCCGCACCGGGTCGCCGTCATCGGGGACAGCGGCGGGCAGGGCGCGCTGGCCGCCGACTCGTTCGCCGGGTGCGGCTTCGATGTGCCCGCGCTCTCCCCGGCCACCGTCGAGTCCCTGGCCGCGCACCTGCCGCCGGGCGCGGGGCGGGTCAACCCGGTCGACCTGGCGGGTGCGGGTGAGCGGGATCTGGCCACCTACGCGCGCGTGGCGGCCACCTTGCTGCACAGCGGCGACGCTGACACGGTGGTGCTCACGGGCTACTTCGGGGACTACGCGACCGCGAACCCGGCCCAGGCAAGGCGCGAGTGCGAGATCGCGCACGCCCTCGCCGACGCCGCCGGCGCCGCGGGGCGGGCCCTACTCGTGCACACCATGGCCCGCGACACCCCGGCCCTCGCCGTCCTCAAGGAACGCGGCATCCCGGTCCACGAGCGCGTCGAGCAGGCGGCAACGGCACTCGCGGGCGCCGTGCGCCTGGCCTCCGCGACTCCGCGCCTGCCGCAGGAGCGAACCACTCCCCCGGCGGCGTACGAGGTCGAGGACGGCGGCTACGAGCGGGTGCGGGAGCTGCTGGCGTCCTACGGAGTCGCGTTCCCCACGGCCGAGTTCGTGACGGACGCGGACGCTGCGGCGGAGGCTGCCTACCGCACGGGCTACCCCTTGGTGCTCAAGGCGATGGGGCTCGCCCACAAGACCGAGGCCGGCGGTGTGGCGCTGCACATCGCCGACGAGCTCGCCCTGCGGACCGCGTTCGCGCGGATGCGGGAGGCCACGGGGGCGGCCCGGTACGCGGTCGAGTCGATGGTGACGCCTCCGTACGCGCGCGAACTCATCGTCGGCGTACGCAAGGATGCGGCGTTCGGCCCCGTCGTCATGGTCGGCGCCGGAGGTGTCACGGCCGAACTGCACGCCGACACCGCGCTGGCGCTGGCCCCGCTCACCCCGGCACGCGCGCGTGCGCTCCTGCTTGAGCTGCGGCACGCGCCGCTGTTGACCGGGTGGCGCGGCGCACCGGCCGTCCATCTGGAAGCGGCCGTGGCGGCGGTGTGCGCGGTGGCACAAGCGGCGGCGGATCACCCGGAGTTGACGGATCTGGAGGTCAACCCGCTGCTCGTGCATCCCGGAGGGGCGATCGCGCTGGACGCGCACGCGGTGCGGGCCTCGTAGGGACCGGTGCGCAGGCGGGCCGTTGTCAGACCCGCCTGGGATGCTCCGAGTATGGAGATGAACCTGCAGCTGACGATCGACTGTTCCGATCCGCGGGCCATGGTGGCCTTCTGGGCGGAGGCCCTGGACTATGTGCCCGAGCCTCCGCCCGAAGGGCACCCCACGTGGCGCGCCTACTGGGCGGCGATCGGCGTCCCCGATGAGGAGTTGCCCGCCGGTGCCGGGGACCTCCCGGAGTCGATCATCGATCCCGCGGGGCGTGGACCGCGGGTGTGGTTCCAGGTGGTTCCCGAGCAGAAGGCCGCGAAGAACCGGTGGCACTTCGATCTGAGGGTCGGCGGCGGCCGAGGCGTCCCGCTGGACGTCCGCACCCAGCGGGTCGACACCACGGTGGAGCGGCTCGTGAAAGCCGGTGCCACCGTGCTGCGGATCAAGGACGAGCCCGACACCGGATTCTACGCCGTCGCCCTGCAGGACCCGGAGGGCAACGAGTTCGACGTGGTGTGACGACGGCCTCGGCCACCGTGCCCGGCCTACTCCGAGCCGGCTCCGCGCGCCCGCCGCCGCGCGGGCGCCCCGCACGCGTAGAACACCAAACCGATCACGACGAACAGGAGCAGCGGCAGCACCTGGCTGAGCGTGTACGGCAGCCGCTGGCCGGCGAACGACTCGGGCAGCGAGTCCGCCGGGTTGCCAGCCGTGCCGAACCACCCCACCCCGAAGCCGGGCCAGACGAGCACGACCACGGTGAACGCCACGAAGCCGGTGGAGAGCGCGGTCACGATCCAGGCGCCCGCCCGGCCGCCCGGCACGGCGTAGGGCCGCTCCTGGTCGGGGTACTTGCGGCGCAGCACGGCGAGGCTCGGGAACGTGATGACGTAGGAGATGAACGTCGTGCTGATGGTCAGGCCGAGGCCCGCCGCGAAGTACTTCTCACCGTCGCCTCCGGTGAGATTGAGGGCGACGACGAACAGGATCGAACCGAGCACGGCGGACAGGATGTTGACCCGGACCGGCGTGCCGTGCTTCTCGGAGATGCGACCCAGCCAGGCCGGGCCCGCGCCGTCCGCGCACGCCACGGCCTGCGCACGGTGGGCGCCCATCGCCCAGGTGACACCGGAGGTGAGCAGCCCGATGATGAGGCCCGCCGCGGCGACCCCGCCGAACACGGAGCCGAGCCCGGTCAGCGTCACCGTGCCGTCGGCCGCGATCGAACCGCCGTAGACCGTGAAGACGGCCTTGCAGGCGTCGATGAAGCCGCCCAGGCTGCCGATCTCCTGGCTGGGCAGAACGAACAGGATGCCGAGGATGGGCCCTCCGTAGAGCAGCACGGCGGCGAGGCCGGAGCGCAGGATCGACAGCGGGATGTCGCGGCGCGGGTTCTTCATCTCCTCGGCGGCCGAGCTGGGCAGTTCGAAGCCTACGTAGTTGAAGATGAGCACCGGGACGAGCGCCACGAAGCCCGCATACGTAGGCGTGAATTCGCCCGCGGGCAGAGCGTGGATGCCATGTTCGGCGGCGTACACGACGACGGACACGAGGAAGAAGCCGAGCAGCACGACACGCGCGACGGCGCCCGCGATGGGCACCCACTTGCCGATGCGTACGGACTGCACCACGGCGAGCGCGCCACCCCAGATGAACACGAACCCGGCGACGTACTTCCACACGCCCGGCAGCGGCGTGAAGAACTCCTCCCAGGTCGTCAGCGCGATGATGCACAGGCTGCCGCCCACCCAGACGGGATTTGATATCCAGTACAGGAGTTGGTTGACGCCCGCGACGAGCCGGCCAAAGGCGAGGCGGGTCCAGACGTACGGGCCGCCCTGCACGGGGAAGGACGAGCCGAGTTCGGCGACGAGCAGCCCGTAGGGGAGGAAGAAGACGACAGCCAGGATGACCATCCAGGTCAGGCCCTGCGGGCCCTGTGCGGCGACGGATCCGATGGTGTCCAGGCCGACGAGCGTGCAGATGAGGAAGAACAGCACGTCCAGCCGGCGCAGATCCTTGCGCAGCCGTGAGCGCTGCTCGCCCCAGCCTTCGGAGAGGTCGGGCTCGTCCCCGGCGGGCGGGGTCGGCGAGAGGGACGGCGCGTGGGTCACGATTGCTCCTGGCGAGAACAGAACGGGAACAGAACGACGAGAGCACTGACGGCACTTGGGCCCTGCTCGGGCCGCGCCCACCCCCGACCGGCCGACTTATTGACTGAACGGCCAGTCAGTAGTGGAACGTGACGCGACTGTGGCCCCTGCGACGGCGGGGCGTCAAGAGTCCTGCACCTGAACGAGCGCCTGAACGAGTCGGTGCGCAGGAACAACTAGGGTTGCGGCGTGACCAGAGTCCGGTTGAGCGTGGCCGAGCGGCGCGAAGAGCTGCTGGGGGCCGCCATCGAGCAGATCGAGGCGCGCGGAGTGGCCGCCGTGCGCATCGCCGACGTGGCGTCGGCGCTCAGCGTGAGCAACGCGCTGGTGCTGTACCACTTTTCGACGAAGGAGAAGCTCGTCGCGGCCGCGTTCGCGCACGCCGCCGAGAGCGACCTGGCCCACCTGCGCAAGCTGCTCGGCCGCCGCACGACGGCCCTGAAGCGGCTGCGCGCCGCGGTGCGCTGGTACGCGCCGACGGGTCAGGCCAAGGGGTGGCGGCTGTGGATCGAGGGCTGGGCCGCGGCGCTGCGCGAGCCCGCGCTGCGGGAGGTCACACGGGACCTCGACCGGCAGTGGAAGGCGGCGCTCGCGGAGGTGATCGCCGAGGGCGTGGCGGCGGGCGAGTTCGGCTGCCCCGACCCGATGGCGGCGGCGCTGCGGCTCACGGCGCTGCTCGACGGGCTCGCCGTGCAGCTGACGGCGTACGAGGACAAGCGGGCCAGGCCGGCCACGGTGTCGCGGGCCCGCATGCAGGAGTGGGTGGATGAGGCGCTCGCCCGCGAACTGGGGCTCGAGCGCGCGGAGTTGACCGGGGCGGGACGCTGACGGGAAGCCGTCAGCGCCGCCGAACCGCCGAGGGGCGCCGCGTCAGAACGCCGCCTCCCGATGAGTCCTACCCCGTACTGCGGTGAATGCGTCAGGAAGCCCGCTCCAGGTGCGCCTTCACGGCGTGCGGGTCCACGAAGCCCTTGGCCTGCACCCGGTCGCCGGAGGACTCGCCGCGCAGCCTGCGCCCGATCCACGGCACCAGGAACTCCCGCGCCCAGTGGATGTCGTCGCGCCGCACCTCGAACGTGCCGCGCGGGGGCAGCAGCGGCCACGCCTGCTCGGGGTTGGCCGGCACCTCGACGCCGAGCGCCTGGGCGGCACGCAGCGCCACGCGCGTGTGCCCGTCGGGCGACAGGTGGAGGCGGTCGCCGTCCCAGGCCCGGCGGTCCTGGATGGACTTCAGGGACCACAGGTCGAGCATCACGCAGCCGTGGCGGTCGGCTATCGCCCGCAGATGCATGTTGTACGTGGCGATCTTGCCGCGCAGATGCTTGAGCACGGCCACGTCACGGGTGTCGAACCCGGTGGCCACCATGACGGTGCCTGCCGCGTCGGCGAGCCGGACGACAGCCTTCTCGAAGCGTTCGGCCACGTCGTCCGGGTCGGTGCCGGGGCGGATGATGTCGTTGCCGCCGGCGACCAGGCTCACCAGGTCGGGGGCGAGCTCGACCGCCTTCGGGACCTGGTCCGCGACGACCTGGTCGAGGAGCTTGCCGCGCACGGCCAGGTTCGCGTACCGGAAGGTGTCCTCGGGGACACGGTCGTCCAGGAGGACGGCGAGCCGGTCCGCCCAGCCCGCGAACTTACCGTCGGGGCCGGGGTCGCCGACCCCCTCGGTGAAGCTGTCGCCCACGGCCGCGTAGGAGCGGATCGTGCCGTTGAGTGAGTCCGTGAGTGCTCTCGATTCGTTTGCCACGACCACACATCTTTCACCCTCGGGTGTGACCTACGCGACCGTAGCCAGGGGTTGACGCGTGGTGAGATACCCCACCCGCCACATGGGGAATAAGCGTGGAATAAGCGCGCGAACGCGATTCGGCGCCCGGGGTGCTCCCCGGGCGCCGAAGGGAGCGGGCCGACGGGCGGCCGCTACGTCACGTCTCAGGCGTTCACACCGTGCTCGCTCAGGTACGCGATCGGGTCGATGTCCGAGCCGTAGTCCGCACCCGTGCGGATCTCGAAGTGCAGGTGCGGTCCGGTGACGTTGCCGGTCGCGCCGGACTTGGCGATCTCCTGGCCGGCCGTCACGGTGGCGCCCTGGGCGACACCGATCGACGACAGGTGGCCGTACTGGGAGTAGTGGCCGTCGGCGTGCTGGATGACGACCTCGTTGCCGTACGCGCCGCCCGAGCCGGTCGAGACGACGGTGCCGTCGGCGATCGACTTCACGGAGGTGCCGGTCGGCACCGAGTAGTCGGCGCCGGTGTGGCTGCCGCTGGACCACATGGAGCCGGAGTTGCCGTAGCCCGTGCCCTTGGCGCCGTCGACCGGCGCCGTGTAGTCGCCGGAGGCGGTGGTCTTGGCGCTCGTCTGCGTGGCGGCGGCCCCGCTCTCGGAGCCGGAGTCGTCCGCGGCCGCGCCGCCGAGGTCGAGCTTGACGCCGATCTTGAGGTGGTCCGCGTTGGAGCCGACGGCGTCCTTGTTGTTCTCGTACAGCTTCTTCCAGCCGCCGTCGACGTCCTGCGCCTTGGCGATCTTCGAAAGCGTGTCACCGGCCTTGACGGTGTACGTCGTGGTGTCGGCGGTGCCGCCGGACGTCGCGGCCTGTGCGCCGGTGGCGCCCATCAGCGGGAGCGCCACGGCGACTCCACCGGCGGAGGCGACGGCGGCGACACGGGCGATGCGCTGGGAGGTCGAAAGGCGGTGCTTTCCCTTTGCGGGCATGCTGATTTTCCTCTCCGTCGCCTACGAGGTGAGCTGTCGGGTTCGGGCTGGAGATGCCCGGCCACGCCCGGGGTGCGGGCGCGGCTTCACCCCTAGCCGCTTCGGGAAATCCCTACGCGGCGTACTGCGTGTGGGTCCCCCGCTCCTGCCGTGGACGGGTAGTCGAAAGGAATCCGGGCGGCGGCAGGACTAGGCGTTCCGACCGGATTGATTGGTGACCGTAGGCGAACCGCAATGGCTACGACAAACCCCGAATTCGCTTGCGGCGGCAATTCATTGGGTTTCCGGGGCCGTCCTGCGTAACCCTGCGTCGACATTCTCTGCTTTACCAACGCCATACCTTCGGGGATTACTGGGCAGGCAATCCTGGCCGCCCGGCACGCAGCGTCACGAACATGAAGCCGGTCACGCACACGCCCACAAGCCCCTCCGATCCATGCACAGTTGACACAGAACGGGGCGAATCGGACAGATGGTTGCCTGGGGAACCGATGTCGTATCGTCAGGAGCGCGCCCACCGGCGACCCAACGCCGGTGCACCGATTGGGAGGAGCCCCTGTGACGCAGCACGCACCGTCCACCGAGCCCGAGCTGACCGGAGTGCGCAACTTCCGAGACGTGGGCGGCCTTCCCACCGTGGACGGCCGGCGCGTGCGTCAGGGCGTTCTGTTCCGCAGCGGTCACCTCGCCCACGCCACGGCCGAGGACTCGAGCTTCCTCTCCTCCCTCGGCCTGCACACGGTCTTCGACTTCCGCAACGGCGCCGACCTGACGCTGGAAGGCGCGGACGTCGAGCTGCCCGGCGTGCGCAATCAGAACCTGCCGCTCAACGACCCGGCCGACGGCGCCGAATTCTGGACCATGGTCCGCGACGGCAACATCGATCAGCTGCGCCAGATCCTCTCCGAGGGCCGCGCGGCGAACCGGCTCGTCGAGTCCTACCGCACCATGATCAAGGAGCGCACCGCCGAGCACAGCCGCGTGCTGCACTCCCTCGCCGAGGACAGCCTCCCCGCGCTGATGCACTGCGCGGCGGGCAAGGACCGCGCGGGCCTGTCGATCGCGGTGACGCTGCTCGCGGTGGGCGTGGAGCGCGACGCCATCGAGGCGGACTACCTCAAGTCCAACGAGAAGCACCGCCGCTACAACGTGCGCCGCACCGCCACCGCGAAGGACGCCTACTCCCCCGAGATCATGGAGCTGCTCAGCCCGCTCTTCGACGCCCGCATCGAGTACCTCAACGCGGGCCTCGAGACCATCGACGAGCACTGGGGCGGCACGGACCGCTACCTCGAAGAGGGCCTGAAGCTCACTGCGGCGACGCGCGAGCGACTGCGCGAGCGCCTTCTCGCCTGACCGCCGAGCGCCGAGCGCCGAGCGCCGGAGGGTGTCTGGCCCGAGCGTCGCAAGTGCCTGGCACGAGCGCCGCAGGTGCCTGGCCCGTGCATCGCAAGTGCCTGGCACGAGCGCCGCACGGGCTGGGCCCAGGCGCCACACGGGCTGGGCCGGGGCGCCACACGGGCCGGGCGCGAGCGACGCATGGGCCGGCCCCGAGCGTCGCAGGACGCCCGGCGTCGCCCACCCCGTTCGAGGTCCGCCGTCACCCCTCCCTGTCGCGAAGTGCCGCGCGGGCGGGGAGGGTCACGGCGAGCAGGCCGAGGCACACCGCGCTTGCCGCGAACGTGCCGTACAGCAGCGGCGGTATGTACGGGGACTCACCCGTCATGCCGCGCATCATCGGGGTCAGCGTGATCATCGCGATGGCGGTGCCGAGCGCCACCCCCGCGGCCGATACCAGCAGGCTCTCCCAGCGGAGCATCCGCAGCACCTGGCGGCGCGTGGAGCCGACGAGGCGGAGCACCGTCAGTTCGCGACGGCGGTCCAGGACCGTCATCACCAGTGTGTTGACCGCCGCGACGGCGGCGAAGCCGCCCAGGACCGCGGCCATCATGTAGTTGGACCATGCGCCCATTTCGCTGTCCACGCTCTGCTCGACGGCGTAGCCCGAGGCGTCCGTGACCTTGCCGAGTGCGGTGAGCGGCGCGGCGTCGCCGCCGCGCACCAGCAGCGTGCTGTCGAAGGCCGATGTGACGTGTCCTGACAGGGAGGCACGGTCCATGGTCACCGCCGCCAGCCCGAGGCCCCGGCCGTACACCGCCGCGACGTGCGGGCGGGCCTTCGTGCCGTCGGGGAGACGGAGCGGCAGCCTGTCGCCCACCTTCACCTTCGCCGCCGTGGCGAGGGTCTTGTCGATGGCGATGCGGTCCGCGCCCACGCGATCCAGGCTTCCGGCGCGCACATCCAGATCCTGCACCTTGGCGAGCTCCGCGCCCGAGCCCGAGATTCCCTGGGCCGCGGTCGCCTGCAGCGACGTCTCCCCACCCGAGTCGACCGGTATGAGCACCTGCGTGTCCAGCAGGCTCACAGCCGCGTCGACACCGGGAGTGCGGGCTGCCCGGTCGGCGGCGCCCGCGGGCAGACCTGCGGGGTTGGTCACGACGTGGTCCGCCGTGATGCCGTCGCGCAGCTGGTCCGCGGACACCTTGCTCTCGCTTGTGTGCATGAAGACCAGCGTCGAGGCGAAGGCCATCGCCAGCACGATTGGCGTGATCGCGGAGGCCAACCGGCGGGAATTCGTCCGGGAGTTGGCGGCCGCCAGCGAGGCCGAGGCGCCACCGCCACGCAGCAGCAGGCCGAAGAGGGCCGCGCACAGCCGGGCCAGCAGCGGGCCGAGCAGGGCGACGGCGAGCATGAAGAGCATGACGACGCCGAGCGAGGCGTTCGCCGCGTCGGCGCCGGCGGTGGAGGCCGCGACGCCGGCGAGCACCGAGCCGCCGCCGAGGGCCGCGACGCCGAGCACGGTACGGATGACGCCCGGCCGCAGCCGCTCCACCGAGGCCTCGGCGAGCGCCTGCCCCGGCTTGATCTTCGCCGGCCTGCGCCCGGCGATCCAGCCCGCGCCGAGCGCCGTGAGCAGCCCGGTCCCGACGGCGGCGACCAGCGGGATCCACGAGACGTGCAGCTCGACCGCCTGCGGGACGGCCCCACGGTCCTTCAGCTGCCCGAACCACCAGTGCGCGAGTCCGATGCCGGGCAGGCACCCCAGCACCCCGGCAAGCGGCGCGACGAGCAGCGCCTCCGCCGCCACCGCCCGGCGGATCTGCCGCGGGGTGGCACCGACAGCCCGCAGCAGCGCGAACTCGCGGGTGCGCTGGCCGACGGAGAGGGCGACCGTGCCTGCCGCGGTGAACACGGCCACCACCGTGGCGATCCCGCCGAAGGAGCCGCCGAGGGCGGTGAGAGTCTCTTTGGCGTACGCCAGGCCGTGGTCCTCGACCTCGCCGCGGTCGTCGCCGGTGAGCACCTGCGCGCCGGAGCCGGCGAGCGCCTTCTCCACGGCACTGGCGAGGGCTCCGGTGTCGGCGCCGTCCTTGGCCAGGACCGCGATGGCATCGGCCTTGCCGGGGTGCCCGGACAGCGCGGGGGCCTCGGCGTCGGCGAACCAGGCGGTGGCCCCGCTTCCGGCCGCTGAGCCTGCCGCCGCACCTGCCGCCGCGGTGTCCCCGGCCCCGGCCTTGGCGATGCCGGACACCCGGAACTCCGCGCGTCCCGCCGCCGTTTCGAGCGCGACGGTGTCGCCGACGTCGGCCTTCGCCGTTCGGGCCGCCGCGGCGTCGAGCGCCACCTCTCCCCTGTGCGGCGCGGCGCCCACGGACAGCGCGGTGCCGGTGAAGGCGTGCGAGCCCCAGCCGTGGCCGGTGAGTGCGCCGGTTCCCTGCCGCACCGGGAAGGTGAAGTCCGCCACCGCGGCCTCGGCGCCCGGCGCGTGGGCCGCCTTCGCGGCGAGCCCGGCGTCCACGCGCGCGGTGTCCGGGAGCGGGTACGCGGATTCCTCGGGGCCGTCGATGGTGTCGGCGACAACCCGCGCGGACTGGTCGGCCGCCGCCACGACCGGCGCCTTCGCGTACCGCTCCGCCGGAACCGAGGCGCGCACGCCCGACTCCAGCAGGCTGCCGCAGGCCGCGACGATCAGCGCCGACATCAGCAGCGCGACAAAGGTGCCCGCGAACGAGGCGGGCTTGAAGCGCACGGCCGCTCGCGCGAGGCCGTTGGGCGCGAGGCTCCTCATGCCGCCGCCCCCGCCATCACGCCCACGCGGGAGGTACGGGCGGCGAGCGTCGCCATCCGCGCCGCGATCTGCTCCGCCGAACCGCGCTCCAGGCTGTCCGCGAACGCACCGTCGGCGAGGAACAGCACGCGGTCGGCCCAGGCTGCAGCGGCCGGGTCGTGGGTGACCATGACGACGGTGGCGCCGAGCATGTCCACCGCGTGCCGGAGCAGGCCGAGGACCTCCGCGGCGGTGCCGGTGTCGAGGGCGCCGGTCGGCTCGTCGGCGAACACCACGTCGGGGCTCGTGACCAGGGCCCGGGCGACGGCCACACGCTGCTGCTGACCACCGGAGAGCTCGCCCGGCCGGCGCCGCGCCTTGTCCGCGAGCCCGACCTGCGCGAGCATCGCGGCCGCCCGGCGGCGGTCCTGGCGGCGCCCGGCCAGCCGCATCGGCAACAGAACGTTCTGCTCAACGGTCAGCGACGGCAGCAGATTGAACGCCTGGAAGACGAAGCCGAGGCGGCTGCGGCGCAGCTCGGTGAGGCTGTTCTCGTTCATGCCGGTGATCTCCGTGCCACCGAGGCGCACGGATCCCGCAGACGGCCGGTCGAGCCCGGCGGCGCACTGCAGGAAAGTGGACTTGCCTGACCCGGACGGCCCCATCACGGCCGTGAACGTGCCGCGCGGCAGAGCGAGGTCGACGCCCGCGAGGGCGTGCACCGCGCCGGCCCCGCGCCCATACTGCCGCCGCACACCGCGCAGTTCCACAGCGAGACCCGGCGTACCGGCCGGCACCTCCGGCCGGTTGCCCTCCGTCGCCCGCCGCTTTCCCCTGCGTAGCCTCATGGCCCTGTCCCGCCCTCTCGTACTCATCCTCGTTCTGATCCGACGGGGAGGAGTGTGCGAGAACGAACGGGTGCCTGGCGTCATACCCGGGAGCCAAGATGGAGGTGCTACCGCAGTAGGGGGTCCGCCCCCACCGACTGCTCCCTCACTGACTGCTCCACCACTGACTGTTCCCTCACTGATTCCCGCCCAGCGTGAACAGCAAGTAGATGAACCCCGCCAGCGCATGCCCTGCGAAGACGTACACGAGGACCCGGATCAGGATGCCGCGCGGGAGCTTGTCCTCAATGACCACGCGGCGGGCCGGGGCCGGGGCCAGAGTCGCCTCGGTCGGGTCAGCCGCACCGGTCGTGTCAGCAGTATCGGCGGTGTCAGCCATGACGGGTCTCCTTCAGCAATCCCGCTGACGGCCCGAGGCACAGCGCGGCCGTCGGGCTCTGCAGCAGGGTGTGGACGAAGAGGAAGTCGACGCCGCCCCGGTCGACGGCGGCGATCCGGTGCGGGGTGAGCGAGTCGAAGTGGGAGCTGTCCCCCGGATCGAGCCGGTAGGACGTGTCCCCTAGCCGAAGCCGTAGGCGGCCCGACAGGACGTACAGCCACTCCTCCCCCGGATGCACGCGTACGACATCGCCCTGGGACCCGTACGGCGCGTGGACCTGCAACGCCTGCATGCCGCGGCCGGGCGACCCGGCCTGCCGGTACGTCCAGCCCCCGGCCTCCGTGGCCTCCATCGTGCCGCCGCGCACGACCGCGTCCCGGTCGGCAGGGGTCTCGCCGAGGAGTTCGGATACGGTCGTACCGTAGATACGGGCCAGTGACAGCAGCATCGGGAGCGAAGGCTGACGCTGTCCGGTCTCCAGGCGTGAGAGGTGCGCCGGCGACAGGCCGGCGGATCCGGCGGCGGCCTCCAGGGTGAGGACCGCGCGGCGGCGCAGTTCGCGGAGCTGCGGCGCGACGGCGGGGAGTTCCGGGGGTTCCGGAACCTCCGCACCGTCCGCCTCGTCCGGCGAGAGGGCAGGGCTCATGCTGTCGATTCAGCCAGAGCCGTGCCCCTCCGGCAACTTTCTTGCCTCAGAGGCAAAAACCCGCACCAAGGCAGAAGCCCCCGAAGCCACCCGCCGCCGCAGCGGCCTCAGCACCCTCAGCGATTCGCCACCGCCTGCTTGATCAGCGTCTTACTGAAGTCCCACATCAGTCCGCCCCCACTGTGCGCGTCATCCATGACCGCCGTGAACGCCTCGACGAACCGTTCCACGTCGTCCTCGTTCACCATCAGCGGCGGGATCAGTTTGATGACTTCGAGGTGGTCGCCGGAGACCTGGGTCAGGATCCGGTGCTTCTGCAGCAGCGGCACCACGACCATCTGCGCGAACAGGCCCTTGCGCGCGGCCTGCAGCATCGTCCAACGGCTGCGCAGTTTCAGGGACTTGGGGCGGCCGAACTCGATGCCGATCATCAGGCCGCGCCCACGGACGTCGCTCAGCAGCTCGTAGCGGTCCACCAGCGCGCCGAGCCGGGCCATCAACAGGTCGCCCATCGCCCGAGCGTTCGCGACGGTCTCCTCGTCCTCCATGACGGACAGGACGGCAAGGCCCGCCGCCATCGCCTGCGCGTTGGAGCCGAAGCTCGCCGAGTGGACGAGGACCCGGTCCATGGACGAGTAGACCTTCTTGAAGATCCAGTCCTTGCCGAGTGTCGCGCCGACCGGCACGTACCCGCCCGACAGCGCCTTCGCGACGCACACCAGGTCGGGTTCGACGCCCTCCTCGTGCTGGTAGGCGTAGAAGTCGCCGGTGCGGCCGAGGCCGGTCTGCACCTCGTCCGCGATCAGCAGCGCCTTGTGCGCCCGCAGCAGCTCCTGCGCGGACCGCAGATAGCCGGGCGGCGCCTCGTGCACGCCCTTGCCCTGGATCGGTTCGACGATGAGCCCGGCGACGTCGCCCTTCTTCAACTCCCTTGCCAGCGCGTCGAGATCGCCGAGCGGCACCGGGGTGTCGGGCAGCAGCGGGGCGAAGCCGTCGCGGAAGCCGTCCTCCCCGTTCACCGACAGCGACCCGGTCGTCAGGCCGTGGAAGGCGTGCGCGCAGTACAGGATTCGCGGCTTGCCGGTCGCGTACCGCGCGAACTTCAGCGCCGTCTCCACCGCCTCCGTACCGCTGTTGCCGAAGAACACCCGGTCCAGGTGCGGGCTGTGCGTCAGCAGTTTCTCGGCGAGCAGGCCCGGCAGCGGCTGGCAGTCGAAGCGGGTCAGGTCGGCGAGCGAGGCGTCGAGGACGTCGTGCAGTGCCTTGCGTACGACGGGGTGGTGCCGGCCGAGGCCCATGACACCGAATCCGGCGAGCATGTCCAGGTAGTCGTTGCCGTCCGCGTCCCAGAAGTGCGCGCCCTCGGCCCGCTCGTAGACCTTGTCGAAGCCGATGGTGTGGAGCATCTTCGGCAGCTGGTGGTTGAGGTACTTGGCGTGCAGCTCGTACCGTTCGGCGCCGCGCTCGGCGAGCAGCGTGCCGAGGTCGAACTCCTTGCTCATGCGTTGATCTCCCTACCGGCGCTCATACCTTGCTCTCCGTTGCTCTCCTTGCCCGCGGTGAGATTCAAGCTGGTGCTGATCCGGCCCGCGATCTCCACAGGTGTCAAGCCGATGTCGGCGAGCACCTCGCCTCGTTTGGCGTGTGCCAGGAACTGCTCGGGGATGCCGAACCTCCGTACGGGTACGTCGACTTCGGCCTCGCCGAGCGCGAGCGCGACGGCCGAGCCGACGCCCGCCGCCTTGCTGTTGTCCTCGACGACGGCGACCAGTTCGTGCGCGGCGGCCAGCGGCGCGAGGTCGGGGTCGACGGGCTTGACCCAACGCGGGTCCACGACCGTGCAGTTGATGCCGCGCGCCTCCAGCAGTTCGGCGGTCTGCAGGCACACCGGCGTCATGACACCGACCGACACAAGGAGCACGCGCGGCTCCTCGGCCCGGCGCAGTACGTCGATGCCGCCGACCCGGTCGACCGCGGCGATCGGCGCGCCCACCGACTCCTTGGGGAACCGCAGCATGGTCGGCGCGTCGTCCACGGCGACCGCTTCCCGCAGCTGGGCCCGGAGTTGGTCGGCGTCGCGCGGCGCAGCGATCCGCAGGCCCGGCACGACCTGGAGCACGGACATGTCCCACATGCCGTTGTGGGAGGGCCCGTCGGCGCCGGTGACCCCGGCCCGGTCGAGCACGAAGGTGACCCCGCACTTGTGCAGTGCGACGTCCATCAGGAGCTGGTCGAAGGCCCGGTTGAGGAAGGTCGCGTACACCGCAACGACTGGGTGCAGTCCACCCGTTGCAAGTCCCGCGGCCGACACGGCGGCGTGCTGTTCGGCGATCCCGACGTCCCACACCCGCTCGGGGAACTCCTGCGCGAACTTCGTGAGCCCCACCGGGTGCAGCATCGCGGCGGTGATCGCGACGACGTCCTCGCGTTCGCGCCCGATCGCCGCGATCTCGTCCCCGAACACCGAGGTCCAGGAAGGCCCGTTGGAGGGTGCGAGCGGCTCGCAGGTCAGCGGGTCCATCACGCCGACCGTGTGAAAGCGGTCGGCCTCGTCGGCGAGCGCCGGCTCGTAGCCGCGCCCCTTCTCGGTGAGGCAGTGCACAAGTACCGGTCCGTGGAAGCGTTTTGCTCGCCGCAGGGCGGATTCGACGGCGCCCATGTCATGGCCGTCGATGGGGCCCACGTACTTCAGGCCCAGGTCCTCGAACATGCCCTGCGGCGCGAACGCGTCCTTGAAGCCCTTCTTCGCGCCGTGCAGCGACTCGTAGACCGTGTGCCCGACCACGGGGGTCTTCAGCAGCACATCCTTGCCCCAGGCCAGCACCTGCTCGTACGAGTCCGTGGTGCGCAGCGTCGCCAGGTGGTTGGCGAGGCCGCCGATCGTGGGCGCGTACGAACGCTCGTTGTCGTTGACGACGATGATCAGCGGCCGGTCCTTCGCGGCCGCGATGTTGTTCAGGGCCTCCCAGGCCATGCCGCCGGTCAGCGCGCCGTCGCCGATGACGGCGACGACGTGCCCGCTCTCCCGCTGCACCTGACGCGCCTTGGCGAGGCCGTCGGCCCAGCCGAGCGCCGTGGAGGCGTGCGAGTTCTCCACGATGTCGTGCTCGGACTCCTCACGTGAGGGATAGCCGGACAGGCCGCCCTTGCCGCGCAGCTTGGAGAAGTCCTGGCGGCCCGTCAGAAGCTTGTGCACGTAGCTCTGGTGGCCGGTGTCCCACACGAGGCGGTCGACCGGCGATTCGAAGACCCGGTGCAGCGCGATGGACAGTTCCACCACTCCCAGGTTCGGTCCGAGGTGTCCCCCCGTCCTCGCGACCGCGTGAATCAGGAACTCCCTGACCTCGTGGGCCAGTTCGGCGATCTCCTCCTCGCTCAGTGCCTTCAGGTCGCGCGGCCCTCGGATGCTTTCCAGAATCGTCACGCTCGAGCCCCCTTCCCGTCCGTCGTTAAGAACTCAAGCGACGGTGACGTCGGGAACCCCCGACGCGGCGCCGTCCTTCTCCATCTGTTCGGCGATCTTCATCGCCTCGTCGATCAGCGTCTCGACGATCTTCGATTCGGGGACGGTCTTGATGACCTCGCCCTTGACGAAGATCTGGCCCTTGCCGTTGCCGGACGCGACACCGAGGTCCGCCTCGCGCGCCTCTCCCGGACCGTTGACCACACACCCCATGACGGCGACCCGCAGCGGCACTTCCATGCCGTCGAGCCCGGCGCTCACCTCGTCGGCGAGCTTGTAGACGTCCACCTGCGCACGCCCGCAGGACGGGCACGACACGATCTCCAGGCGCCGCTCCCTGAGGCCGAGCGACTCCAGGATCTGGATGCCGACCTTGCACTCCTCTGCGGGCGGCGCGGACAGTGACACCCGGATGGTGTCGCCGATGCCCTCGGAGAGCAGCGCACCGAAGGCCACGGCGGACTTGATGGTCCCCTGGAAGGCGGGCCCTGCCTCGGTGACACCCAGGTGCAGCGGATAGTCGCAGGCGGCGGCGAGCTGCCGGTACGCGTTGACCATCACCACCGGGTCGTTGTGCTTCACCGAGATCTTGATGTCCCGGAAGCCGTGCTCCTCGAAGAGCGAGGCCTCCCACAGTGCGCTCTCCGCCAGGGCTTCCGGTGTCGCCTTGCCGTACTTCTGGAGCAGTCGCCTGTCCAGCGAGCCGGCGTTGACCCCGATGCGGATCGGTGTGCCGGCGTCCGACGCCGCCCGCGCGATCTGCTTCACCTTGTCGTCGAACTGCTTGATGTTGCCCGGGTTCACGCGCACCGCCGCGCACCCCGCGTCGATGGCGGCGAACACGTACTTCGGCTGGAAGTGGATGTCCGCGATCACGGGGATCTGCGATTTGCGCGCGATGGTCGCGAGCGCGTCCGCGTCGTCCTGCGTCGGACAGGCCACGCGCACGATCTGGCAGCCGGAGGCGGTCAGTTCGGCGATCTGCTGGAGCGTCGCGCCGATGTCCGACGTGCGGGTCGTGGTCATCGACTGCACGGATACGGGTGCCCCGCCGCCCACGGCCACCGGTCCGACCTGGATCTGACGGCTGACTCGCCGTTCAGCGATGGGTCGGACCGGTACCTCGGGGAGGCCCAGTGAGACGGGCTCTCCGTTCATGACGCGCTCACCCACGGTTCCCGGCGACGGTCTCGGACATGGCGCGGATGGACTCCTTCAGCGACCCCATGGTGGCGAGCACGGCGGTCGGCTCGTAGCCGCAGTGCGCCATGCAGTTGTCGCAGCGCGCGTCCTTGCCGCGGCCGTACGCGTCCCAGTCCGTCTCCTCGATGAGCTTCTTGTACGTCGTCACATACCCGTCGGCCATCAGATAGCAGGGCTTCTGCCAGCCGAAGAGCGAGTAGTTGGGGATGGCCCACGCGGTGCACGGGAAGTCGACCTTGCCCTCGAGGAAGTCGAGGAACAGGGGCGAGTGGTTGAGCCGCCACCGGCGCCGGTTGCCGCCCGCGAAGGCCTTCTTGAACAGCTCGCGGGTCTGCGTGACGCCGAGGAAGTGGTCCTGGTCGGGCGCCTTCTCGTAAGCGTACGCGGGCGAGATCATCATCTCGTCGACCGCGAGGTCGTCGTTGAGGTAGTTGAGCACCTCGATGATGTTCTGCGGGGTGTCCGTGTTGAAGAACGTCGAGTTCGTGGTGACACGGAAGCCGCGCCGCTTGGCCTCCTTGATCGCCTCGATCGCCTCGTCGAAGACACCTTCCTTGGCGACGGACTCGTCGTGCCGCTCCCGCATGCCGTCGATGTGCACGGTGAAGGCGAAGAACGGGGACGGCGTGAACTTGTCCATCTTCTTGCGCATCAGCAGCGCGTTGGTGCACAGGAAGACGTACTTCTTCTTGGCCACCAACTGGCGCACGATCTCATCGATCTGAGGGTGCATCAGCGGTTCGCCGCCGGCGATGGAGACCATCGGGGCGCCCGATTCGAGGACGGCGCCGACGGCCTGCGCGACGGGCATGCGCTGCTTCAGCACCCCGGCCGGGTGCTGAATCTTTCCGCATCCCTCGCACGCGAGGTTGCAGGCGTAGAGCGGCTCCAATTCGACGATGAGCGGAAACTTGTCCCGCCGGCGGATCTTCTGTTCAGCGAGATATGTCGCAACCTTGATGGATTGACGAAGCGGCATGGCCATCTGGGCTCACCTCCGAGGGAGCAGCAACGAACGGTGCCATTCAAAAAAGGCGGGTAGGACGGCACGAAGGACACGGAAAGCCGATAGTCCACCGCGAACGGTGCCGATCCTGACGAGTTCATGTTCTGGAGCGTCCACGACCACCCGGACGGCGGCAACCGGACGCCTTCCGGCCACACCGGCCGCCCGCAGGGTCGCGGCCGACTCCATGTCCACGGCGATCGCGCCGGTGCTGAGCAGGTCGGCGCGCTCGTGACCGCGCACCACGTGGTCCGAGCCGGTCAGCGGCCCGGTGTGCACGGTCTTGCCGGGCACGGCCCTGACCAACTCCTTGACCAGGAGTTCCGTGCCCGTGCACGGCGTGCTGCCGTGCCCGTCACGGGTCTCCTCGGCCACGACCAGGTCACCGGGGTGCATTCCGGGCGCGAGCCCGGCGCAGAACCCGGTGGCCACGACGGCGGCGTCGCGCAGCACCGCGTCACCGAGGGCGCGGGCCACCGCGCTTTCGGCGGCCTTGGGCCCCATGCCCGTACGCAGCACGGTCACGGGGCTCGTGGCCCCGGCCCGGCTGCCGCTGCGCAGCGCGAGGTGCTCGATGCCGAGCGCACAGGCGACCAGCAGCGGCGCGGCCTGCGGCGACCGGTCCGTCGGCGATGCGGTCATCAGCTCCCCTTGGCGGCGGCGCCCAATCCACTGAACGGCTCGCCGTTGACGTACCGGCCGAGCGCGGTCAGCGGGAACACCTGCCGATACAGGTGGTAGTTGATCGAGAAGTCCCAGGGGAAGCCGGTCCCGGTGAAGAACGGCTCGTCCCAGGTGCCGTCCTCGGTCTGGGTGTCGGCGAGGTACGTGACGCCGCGCTCGACGGCCTTCGACTCCCGTTCGCCGGCCGCGAGCAGCGCGAGCAGCGCCCAGCCGGTCTGCGAGGCGGTCGAGGCGCCGTGCCCCTTCCAGTCCTCGTAGCGGTACGAGCGCAGGTCCTCGCCCCAGCCGCCGTCCTCGTTCTGGACGGACTCCAGCCAGCTGACGGCCCGTCTGACCGCGGGGTGCGAGGCGGGCAGCCCCGCCGCGATCAGGGCGGGCACCACGGACCCGGTGCCGTAGACGTAGTTGACGCCCCAGCGGCCGAACCACGCGCCGTTTCCCTCCTGTTCGGCGAGCAGCCACTCGATGCCGCGCCGGGTGCGCGGGTCGCGTGTATGGCCCTCGATGGCGAGCATCTCGACGACGTGCCCGGTGACGTCGGCGGACGGCGGGTCGATGACCTCGCCGAAGTCGCAGAACGGCAGCCGGTTGGGGAACGGGCTGGTGTTGTCGACGTCGAAGGCGCCCCATGCGCCGTTCTTCGACTGCATCCCGAGGTTCCAGCGCACGCCGCGCTCGATGGCCTTCTCGAGGCGCGCCTTGTCGGGGTGGGCCACGCGGCGCAACGCGAGCACGACCTCGGCGGTGTCGTCGATGTCGGGGTAGTTGTCGTTGTCGAACTCGAACGCCCAGCCGCCGGGCTCCAGTTGGGGCTTGCGTACGGACCAGTCGCCGGGCCGGTCGATCTGCTCGGTGATCATCCACTCGGCGGCCCGGACGAGCGCCGGGTGGTCGGCGGGCAGGCCCGCGTCGGCGAGCGCGATGGTCGCCAGGCACGTGTCCCACACCGGCGACTGGCAGGCCTCGATCATCCGGGCCCCGTCCTCGCGCCACACGACGAACCGGTCGAGGGACGCCAACCCGGCTTTGAGGACCGGGTGTTCGAGGTCGTAGCCGAGCAGGTGGAGCGCGATGACGGAGTAGACGGCGGGCGGCTGGATACCGCCCCAGCAGCCGTCGTTCTCCTGGCGCTCGATGATCCAGCGGGCCGCGGCGTTGACGGCCGCTTTGCGCAGCCGCTTCGGGGCCACCTTGTGGTAGCCGTGCATGATCTTGTCGAGCCGCTGGAACGCGCCGTCCCAACTCGCCACCGGGGCAAGGGGCTTGGCGGGGTTCGGGTCGCGGGCGTCGGTGTGCAGCTCGTCCAGCGGGAACGGTGCGGGGCGCACCGGGCGCTTCGCGGAGACCACGGTGAGCGGCACGATCGTCTGCCGGGCCCAGCAGCCGAAGTCGTAGATGTTCAGCGGCATCCACTTGGGGAAGTAGATGAGCTCCGGCGGGAGTTCGGGGAGGTCGTCCCACTTCCACCAGCCGAACAGAGCCAGCCAGATCCGCGTGAACACACGGGACTCGGCGATGCCGCCGCGCTCGCGTACCCACGCGGAGGCCTTGGCCATGTGCGGGTCGTCCGGGGAGTCACCGGCAAGGCGCAGCGCGACGTACGCCTCGATGGTGGTGGACAGTTCGCCCGGCCCTCCGTAGAAGGTGGCCCAAGTGCCGTCCTCGCGCTGCTCGCCGCGGATGAACAGGGCGGCGGCGTCGGTGGTCGCCTTGTCCCTGATACCGAGGAACTGGCGCAGCAACAGGTCTTCGGCGTCCATCGTCACGTTGGTGTCGAGGTCGCCCTTCCACCAGCCCCGGTCGTCCTGCCGCGCGAGCAGGAAGTCCGTGGCACGCTGTATGGCTCGTCCTGCGGCGACTTGGGTCCCGGCCGCCGCGGGGGTTGTGTCGGTCAGTTGGGCAGTGGTGGCCGAGGTCGTCTGCGGTGCCGTGGCTCCGGAGCTTCCGTCGGTCGTCGCTGTCATGGCTATCCCTTCATGCAGTGGTTCTGATGCTGGGTAACCGTCGGCCGGAGCCCTGGCGGGACACCGGCCGGCGACTGCGAGTCATATGCGGCCGATAGTGATCATCTCTTTCGTACGACAACGAAGTCGGCGAGCGCCACGAACTGGGCGCGCACCGTGGCTGACATCTGGACGGAGTCCAGGGCTTCGAGGGCGACGGCGTACTGGCGCCGCGCTTCTTCGGCGGTCCACTCGCGCCCGCCGGCCTCCTCGATGAGGGCGGCGCGGGCGGCGAAGTCCGCCTCGGTGAAGGTGTCGAAGTCAACGTCCTTGGCGTCGGCGGCGAGGAGCTCGCCGAGCTGCTCGGAGGCCGGGCCCCCTGCGCCGAGGGCGGCGACGACCGGGAGGGACTTCTTGCGCTGGCGCAGGTCGCTCCAGGTCTGCTTGCCGGTCGACTCGGGGTCGCCCCAGATGCCGAGCAGGTCGTCGACGGCCTGGAAGGCGAGGCCCAGGTGGTAGCCGTACTTCTCCAGGGCGTCGGCTGTCGCGTCGTCGGCGCCGCCGAGGACGGCGCCGATGGAGGAGGCGCAGGCGAGCAGTGCGCCCGTCTTGTTGCCCTCCATCTCCAGGCACTCGACGACGCTGACGCGCTCGCGGTGCTCGAAGCCGATGTCCTGCGCCTGGCCGTCGATGAGGGCGCGGGTCGCGGTGGTCAGGCGGCGCGTGGCGCGGCCGGCGTCGACGGTCTCCAGCTCCAGGATGACCTCGTTGGCCAGCGCGAAGAGGGCGTCGCCGACGAGGATGGCCTGGGCGGGGCCGTGCACCTTCCACACGGTGTCGCGGTGGCGGCGCTGCTCGTCGCCGTCCATCAGGTCGTCGTGCAGCAGCGAGAAGTTGTGGACGAGCTCGACCGCGACGGCGCCCGGCACGCCGACCTCCGGGTCGGCGCCCGCGGCCTGCGCGGACAGCACGGCCAGAGCGGGGCGCACGGCCTTGCCGCCGTCACCGTCGGCCGGGTTGCCCGCGGCGTCGATCCAGCCGAAGTGGTAGGCGGCGACGGTGTCCATCGGTGCTGCCAGGCGGTCCACCGCCGCCTTCAGCACGGGGGTGGCCAGGGTTCGGCCGCGCTCCAAAAGCGCGGTCACGTCCACCGCGTCGGCAGCCTCTGGGGCCGAGGGCACAGGTGGCACAGTCTCTCCTTGTGTTACCGGATTCACCGTTGTCGGCGTTGTCGGCATCTCCACCGACGGAAGTTCGCTGGTCACGTCAACCGTGGGAAGTTCGTACGTCACGCTGCCTCCCGGTACAGGTGGCCGCGGGGGCGGCCGAGCGCGGCGAGCGCCGCGTCGGCGGCACTGGTGCCGCTGCGGACAGCGCCTTCCATGGTCGCGGGCCACCCGGTGGCGGTCCACGCGCCGGCCAGGTACAGGCCGGGGGCATTGGTGCGGGCCGTGGGCCGCAGCGCGCCGACCCCGGGGGCCGGCGCGAAGGTCGCCGACCGTTCCCGGGTGACGAAGAAGTCGTGGATGGTGGCACCGCGCGCGGCGGGCAGCAGCCGCTCCAGCTCCGGCAGGTACCGCTCGCGCAGGGTGGCGACCGGCGCGTCGATGTCATCCTGCGCGGCCGACTGGGAGACGGCGAGGTACTGGGCGCCCGGCAGCGTACGGGCCAGGCCTGAGGCGTCCGTACGGTCGAAGACCCATTGGACGGGCGAGCCGAGCGCGGTGAAGAAGGGCTGCTTGAGGACCTTGCGGCCGTAGACGACGTGCAGGTTGAGGATCGGCGCGGTGCCGATGTCGAGCAGCCGGCCCGCGTCGTCGAGGGCCCCCGCGGGCAGCAGGTCGTGCGCCTCGCGCTGCGGCACGGCGAGCACGACGGTGTCGGCGGCGAGAATCCGCCCGGAAGTATCCGGCCCTTCGGGAACCTCGACGGCCCAACGACCGTTGTCCGTACGGGAGATGGAGGTGACGCGTGTACGGAGTTCGGTGCGTACGCCCGCGGAGTCGAGCGCCTTGCGGGCGAGAGTGTCGTGGAGTTCACCGAGGGGCACCTTGGCCCACCCGATGTCGGCGGCGCCGGGCTCGGACAGCAGCCCGGTCTTGAAGACCATGGCGGCAAGGCCCAGCGAGGACTCGCCCGCCACTGCGTTCAGCGTCGCGACGCCGACGAGGTCCCACAGCGCCTCGATGGCCCGCTGCGTCTGACCGTGCTCGGCCAGCCAGGAGCCGAAGTCCCGCTTGTCGAGCGCCGGATCGGTGGGATCGAGGCCCTTGAGGGCGAGCGCGGCCCGGCCGACGGCGGCACGCTCGGCGAGCGACAGGTGCGGGTACGTGGCGAGGCTCTTGGCCAGGTGCAGCGGCACGGGCAGCGCGGTGCGCCGCAGTCGGCCGAGGCGATTCTTCTCGGCGTCCAGTACGGGTACGTCGAGTCGTTCCTGCAGGGGCGCGAGCGAGGTGGCGTCGACGCGGTCGAGGAACCAGCGGTAGGCGGTGCAGCAGCGCAGGTACACGTGCTGGCCGTTGTCGATGGTGAGGTCGCCGCGCTTGAAGGAGAACGCGAGGCCGCCGAGCCGCGGGCGCCCTTCGAGGAGGGTGACGTCCATGCCGCCGTCGGCGAGGGCGAGCGCGGAGGTGACTCCCGCGAGCCCACCGCCGACGACCACCGCGGTGGGCCGCGCGCGGTTCCCGGCGGCCTCCGCCTCGCGCACGTCGCCGGCCGTGGTCCCCTCGCTCATGCGCCCTCCCCCTGGGTGGTGCCTTCGGTGGTGCGTACGGCCTGCGTGGGGCCGGGTTCGACGGGTGTGGCGAACAGGCGACCGACCGTTGCATGCAGGGACGCGGCGTCGCGGCGGAGGGTTGCCCGCCGCTTGGTTCTCGCCATGTCACCCTGGCCCGCGGTGTCCATCAGGCGCGCCTCCTGGTGGTGCCGCGGGTGGCGCCGCGCACGACGGTGCGGGTGTCGAGGCCGGACAGGCCGCGTACGGCGACGTACGCCTTCTCGTGTCCGGGCAGCGAGACCCGGCCGCGCAGCACGGCCTCGGGGTCGCGCTCGATGCGGTCGAGCAGCCGGCGGTAGATGCCGGCCATGGCGGCGACGCAGGCGCCGGAGCGCCGGTCGAGCATGGGCAGGAGGCGGTAGCCCTCGGCGAACAGGGCGCGGGCGCGCCGCACTTCGAAGTGCACGAGCCCGGCGAAGTCCGAGCCCGCCGGGGGCACGGGTCCGTGGAACCCGGCGGAGCAGCCGAACTTCGCGAGGTCGTCGGCGGGCAGATAGGTGCGCCCGTCCTCGGCGTCCTCGCGCACGTCCCGGAGGATGTTGGTGAGTTGCAGCGCGAGACCGAGCGTGTCGGCGAGCTCCGGCGCACGCTCGACGCCGCGCGCCCCCGGTTCCGTGCCGAACACGCCCAGCGAGACCCGCCCGATGGCGCCCGCGACGCACCGGCAGTAGACCTTCAGGTCGTCCCAGGTCTCGTAGGTCTCGCCGCGCAGGTCCATCAGGACGCCGTCGATCAGCTCGTCGAGCCCGTCGAGCGGGATCGGGAAGCGGCTCGCGGCGTCGGCGAGGGCGACGGCCACCGGGTCGGTGTCGTCCTCCTCGACCTTGCCGTCCTGGACCCGGGCCAGCAGTGACCTGGTCTCGTCGAGCCGGTGCGCCTTGATGTCGGGTTCGAGGCCGCCGTCGCCGATGTCGTCGACGCGGCGCGAGAACGCGTACAGGGCCGACATGGCGCGCCGCTTCGAGGTCGGCAGCAGCCGGATCCCGTAGGCGAAGTTGCGGGCCTGCTGGCCGGTGACGGTCTCGCAGTAGCTGTATGCGGCGAGCACCGGCGCCGACACGGTCTGGTCTGACTCCACGGTCTTGCTCACCCCTCTCCTCGCAGAGTCGCTCCCACCTCGCGCAGCAATCGCGCTTTGGTGGGTTTGGGTGGTCCCGGAAGTACGTCGTACGAAACGACGGTGATCGCGTGGACCGCCGCTTTCCCCCCTGCCACGAACCCTGCCAGCAGCAGCTTCAATCTGCCGTGGACGCTACCCACCAGGGGGGTGCCTTCATTCAGCAGCTTCAGGGCGCGTTCGGCCTCGTACGCGACCAGCGCGCGCACCGATGCGCCCGCGGTCGGCGCGGCGAGATCGCTCTCGTCGACGTGGAACTTCTTCAGGTCTTCGGCCGGCAGGTAGATCCGGTCCCGGTCCAGGTCCTCGGCCACGTCCTGGAGGTGCTCGACGATCTGGAGCGCGGTGCAGACCGCGTCCGAGAGGCGGATGCGCTCGGGGGTCGCGGTGCCGGTGATCGCGAGGACGAGGCGGCCGACGGGGTTGGCGGACAGCTCGCAGTAGGCCAGCAGGTCGTCGTACGTCTCGTAGCGCGTGACCAGCTGGTCCTGGCGGTTCGCGGCGACGAGGCCGAGGAACGGCTCGGGGGTCAGCGAGCGGCGGCGGACGGTGGGCTGCAGCGCCTTGAGGAGTGGGTGTCGGGGCGTGCCGTCGAAGACCTGCCGCAGGTCGGCCTCGAACGCGTCCAGCATCGCGACGCGGTCGTGCGCCCGATCGGGTGACACGCCCAGGAAGCGGGCGTCCGCACCCCCGGGGGCGAGGTCGCCGTCACCGATGTCGTCGACGAGGCGTGCGAAGCCGTACACGGCCATCAGGTCGTCGCGCCAGGCGCGCGGCAGGAAGAAGGGTGCCACCGGGAAATTCTCCTCGGCGGCTTTGTCGAGGGTGGCGCTCACCGGGCTCACTGTGTCGTCAGGGCTCTCGGGGCGCACTCGGGCGTGCGCGCTCACCGGTTGCGGCCCACTTCCCCCAGGACGGCGAAAGCCCCGTGGAGCTGGAGAGTTTCCATAGCCATTGCCGTCACAACTCCCGTTCTACACTGCGGACCCAATGCATCTCATTTCGGACACGCCGCTTGACCGGCCGCGCGGCCGCCCAGCCCCACAGGGGCCGGGATGTCGCGTCTTATCGCCCCACATGCCGCGATTGAGGCCGGTACAGCTTACGTTGTACAACGCCCGCCCTCACGTCGGGGTGTTCTGCACATCACAACAACACACCGATTGACGCCAAGATTCCTTCAGGGCAAGGAAGTTGACCCGTCCTTGACCGTGATCGCCAATTACTTGGTGTCTACAGGCATATCAGAGGCCCCACCGGACGGAAGCCGGTGGGGCCTCATATGACGTGGTCCAGAGGCGGGCGGTTACTTGCCCGTGAACTTCTCGTACTCCTTGAGTACCTCGGCCGTCGGACCGTCCATACGCAGTTCCCCGCGCTCCAGCCACAGGACGCGCTCACAGGTGTCGCGGATGGACTTGTTGTTGTGACTCACCAGGAAGACCGTGCCGGCCTCCTTGCGCAGCTCGCGGATGCGGGCCTCGGAGCGCTTCTGGAACTTGCGGTCACCGGTGGCAAGCGCCTCGTCGATCATCAGCACGTCGTGGTCCTTGGCGGCCGCGATGGAGAAGCGCAGGCGCGCGGCCATGCCGGACGAATACGTCCGCATCGGGAGCGTGATGAAGTCGCCCTTCTCGTTGATGCCGGAGAAGTCGACGATCTGCTGGTAGCGCTCCTTGATCTCCTCGCGGGACATGCCCATCGCGAGGCCGCCGAGGATGACGTTCCGCTCGCCCGTGAGGTCGTTCATCAGGGCCGCGTTCACACCGAGCAGCGAGGGCTGGCCGTTCGTGTAGACCTTGCCCTTCTCGGCCGGCAGCAGGCCCGCGATGGCGCGCAGCAGGGTCGACTTGCCGGAGCCGTTCGACCCGATGAGGCCGATGGCCTCGCCGCGGTACGAGGTGAAGGAGACGCCCCTGACGGCGTGCACCTTGCGCACGCCGCGCTCGTCGCCGCGCTTGACGATCCGGCTCAGCGCGGAGGTGGCGCTGCCCTTGCCGGTCTTGGCGCCGTTGACGCGGTACACGATGTGCAGCTCGTCGGCGATGACCGTCGGGACGTGCGCATCGGAGGTCTTGTCGAGATCAGCCACGGCCGTACCGCTCCTCTGACTTCCAGAAGTAGATGAAGCCGAGCACCGCGACGAGCACGGCCCAGCCGAGGGCGAGGCCCCACACGTGCGGCGGCAGGTTGCCCTCCCGGTCGTAGCCGTCGATGAGCGCGAAGCGCATCAGGTCCATGTAGACCGCGGCCGGGTTCCACTGGAGCACGTCGGCGATCCACCCCGGCTTGCCCTTGAGCATGATCGGGATGGAGAACATGACGCCGGACGCGTACATCCACGTACGCATGACGAACGGCATCAGCTGCGCGAGGTCCGGAGTCTTGGAGCCCGCCCGCGCCATGATCAGCGCGAGGCCCACGTTGAAGAGGAACTGCAGCGCGAGCGCCGGGATCATCAGCAGCCACGACAGGCTCGGGTAACTGCCGAAGGCGCAGGCCACGATGACCAGCACGATCATCGAGAACAGCAGCTGCTGGAGCTGCTGCAGGGCGAAGGAGATGGGCAGCGAGGCACGCGGGAAGTGCAGCGCGCGCACCAGACCCAGGTTGCCGGAGATCGCGCGGACTCCGGACATCACCGAGTTCTGGGTGAAGTGGAAGACGAAGACACCCGTCACCAGGAACGGGATGTACACGTCGTGCCCCATGCCCCGGTCCGCGCCCAGGATCAGGCCGAAGATCAGGAAGTAGACCGCCGCGTTCAGCAGCGGCGTCACCACCTGCCAGAGCTGGCCGAGCTTGGCCTGGCTGTACTGGGCGGTCAGCTTCGCCTGCGAGAAGGCGAGGATGAAGTGGCGCCGGCCCCACAGCTGCCGTGCGTACTGGAAAAGACCCGGGCGGGCCCCGCTGACGGTCAAGCCGTACTTGGCGGCGAGCTCGCGCCGGGAGAGCCCGTCGTCGGGCGACGGGGGCGCGCTCACCGCGACACCGGCGTCATGCGTTGTCTCACTCACAAGAGGAACTTTCGTCTTCAAATGCACGGCCTGCCGTCAGGCACGAGCTTGTCAGATGACAGGGGGTCGGCCCAGTCGGGTCAGCCGCCACACGGTACGCCACTTCATGGGGCGCCTGGGCCCGCAGGGGGTCGTCCAGCCCTCCTTGAAGCCGCCGAGCCAGGCCTTCAGTGCCGGGCCCGATGGCCGGCGGGCCAAAGTGAGCAGCAGCCAGACGCCGAGATACACGGGCACCAGGAGCGCGGGCAGGTTGCGGCGGGCCAGCCAGACGCGGTTGCGGGCCACCATGCGGTGGTAGACCGCGTGCCTCGACGGGGCCGTGGTGGGGTGGTGCAGCACCATGTCGGCGCGGTAGTCGATCATCCAGCCCGCGTCGAGGGCCCGCCAGGCGAGGTCGGTCTCCTCGTGGGCGTAGAAGAACTCCGCGGGCAGCGGCCCGGCATCGGCGATGACCCGCGTACGTACGGCGTTGGCGCCGCCGAGGAAGGTCGTCACACGCGAGGAGCGCATCGGGTCGGCGGCGCGAAGCCGCGGCACGTGCCGGCGCTGGGTCTCGCCGGTGTCCGGGTCCGCGATGCGGAAGCTGACGATGCCGAGCCCGGGGTCGGCGGTGAAGGCGGCGCGGCACTTCTCGGCGGTGTCGGTGAGCGGCAGCAGCCCGTCGTCGTCCAGGAACATCAGGATGTCGACGTCGGAGCCGGAGGGGCCGAAGGCCTCGATGCCCACGTTGCGTCCGCCGGGGATGCCGAGGTTCTCGGGCAGCTCGATGGTCCGTACGCCTTCGGGGACGTCCGGGACCGGGGAGCCGTTGCCGACCACGACGACCTCGACCGGGTCGCCGTCCTGCTTGGCGACCGAGTCGAGGAGGGCGCGCAGCTCGGCCGGCCGGTTGCCCATGGTGATGACAACCGCGCCGACCTTCAACTGCTGTGTGCCGCCGCTCACTTGAGCCTGCTCGAAGCGAGGATGGACACGAGGTGGAGCAGGGTCTGGAGGACGGCGATGCCCGCCAGGACGGCCACACCCAGGCGCGTGAAGAACATGTCGCCCCGGACCTGGTCCACGATCGCGAGGATCAGGATGAGGAGCGTCGCCTCGATGCCCAGGATGAGCCGGTGGAACTGCAGCGCGGCCGCGGCCTTGCGGGCCAGGGCCATGCCGGAGGAGCGCATCTCGGACGCGGACTCCTTGACCTGCTCCTTGCCGCCGGCCGCGCGGGCCAGGCCCACGAGGTCCGTCTCGGCCTTGATCAGGATGGCGCCGAGCGCGGCGAGCGTGCCGAGGAACGCCCACAGCCAGTCGATCCGCCCGGAGCCGAACACGTCGGCCGCGCGCAGCCCGAAGCCGACCAGGACGGCGGCGTCGGTGAGGTACGCGCCGACGCGGTCCATCCAGACCCCGGTGAGCGAGTACTGCTTGCGCCAGCGCGCGATCTCGCCGTCGACGCAGTCGAGCAGCAGGTACAGCTGCACCGCGACGACGCCGAGGACCGCGCCCCAGATGCCGGGCACCAGGAGCGCGGGAGCCGCGAGGACGCCGCAGACGGTCATCAGGTAGGTCAGCTGGTTGGGCGAGACCTTGGTGTTCACCAGGTGGCGGTCGACACGCAGCGAGAGCTCGCGCATGTAGAGCCGGCCCATCCAGTGCTCACCGCTCCTGCGGTCCTTCACCCCTACGGGGTGAACTACCGGGCGGAGTTCAGCTACCGATGGCTTTTGCATAGTCGGCGTAGGCGTCCCTGATCTGATCGGTGGAGAGGTCGAGGTGCTCGAGGATCGTGAAGCGGCCCGGACGGGTCTGCGGAGCGAACTCCACGACCTTCACGAACTCGTCCACGGTGAAGCCGATCTCCTCGGGCGTCACCGGCAGCCCGTGCCGGCGCAGCACCTCGACCATGTACACGGACTGCTCGTGGGCACCGCGCAGGTGCATCGCGAACGCCGCGCCCAGGCCGCACTGCTCGCCGTGGCTGGCGGCGCGCTTGGGGTAGAGGAGGTCGAAGGCGTGGTTGATCTCGTGGCAGGCCCCCGAGGCCGGCCGCGAGTCGCCCGAGACCGACATGGCGATGCCGGTGAGGACCAGGCCCTCGGCGAGCACCTGGAGGAAGGCGTCGTCGCCGACGCCGCCGGGGTGCCGCAGGACCGCCTCGCCCGCCTGCCGGGCCATGGCGGCGGCCAGGCCGTCGATGTCCTCGCCCCGCTCACGGGCGCCCAGCTCCCAGTCCGCGACGGCGGAGATGTTGGAGAGGGCGTCACCGATGCCGGAGCGCACGAAACGCACCGGGGCCTCGCGGATCACGTCGAGGTCGATGACGACGCCGATCGGGTTCGGCACACCGTACGAGCCGCGGCCCGCGTCGTTGTCGAGGGTCGCGACGGGCGAGCACAGGCCGTCGTGCGACAGGTTCGTCGCGACGGCGACCAGCGGCACGCCGACGCGCGAGGCCGCGAACTTGGCACAGTCGATGATCTTGCCGCCGCCGAGGCCGACCAGGGCGTCGTAGCGCCCGGCCTTCTTGACGTCGTCGGCGAGCTTGATCGCGTCGTCGATGGTGCCGCCGCCGACCTCGAACCACTCGGCGCGGGGCAGCGAGGGCTCGAGGCGGGCCCGCAGGGCGGCGCCCGAACCACCGCTGATCGCGATGGCCAGGCGCCCCGTGGACGACGAGATCCTCTGGTCGGCGAGGACCTTGGCCAGGTCGTCGAGCGCCCCGGACCGAATGTCGACGACGACCGGCGAGGGAATGAGTCTCGTCAGTACTGGCACGCGATCTCCCGCCCCTTGGCCAGGTCCTCGTGGTTGTCGATCTCGACCCACGGGACGTCGCCGATGGGCGCGACGTCGATCTTGAAGCCGCGGTTCACGAGCTCCTGGTAGCCGTCCTCGTAGTACAGCTGCGGGTCACGCTCGTACGTGGCCTTCAGGGCGTCGGCCAGCTCGTCGGCGGCCTCGCCCTCGATGAGGGTGACGCCGATGTACTCGCCGGTGGCCTCGGAGGGGTCCATCAGCTTCGTGATCTTCTGGACGCCCTTGTCGGGGTCCACGACGACCTTCATCTCCTCGTCGCCCAGGTCCTTGACCGTGTCGAGCGCGAGGATGATCTTCTTGCCGTCGCCGCGGGCGGCGAGCAGCGTCTTCTCGACGGAGACCGGGTGCACGGTGTCGCCGTTGGCGAGGATCACCGTGTGCTTCATGGCGTCACGGCCGCACCACAGGGAGTAGGCGTTGTTCCACTTCTCGGCCACGTCGTTCTCGATGAGCGTGAGCTTCAGGCCGTACTTCGCCTCGAGCGCGGCCTGGCGCTCGTAGACGACCTCCTTGCGGTAGCCGACGATGATGCCGACCTCGGTGAGACCGATCTCCGCGAAGTTCTTCAGCGTGAGGTCGAGTACGGAGAGCTCGTTGTCGGTCCCCTCGCCCACGACGGGCACGAGCGCCTTGGGAAGCGTCTCGGTGTAGGGACGGAGCCGGCTGCCGGCGCCGGCGGCCAGGACGAGGCCGATCATGCGGGTTCTCCTTCATCGTGTACGGCGGGTGCTCCGCGCTGAGCGGAAGCGACCCAGAAGCGGATGCTCTCAGCGAGCACCACGAGTGCCACGACCACGGCGAGCGCCGTGAGCGCGACGGTGAAATCTGTGGGGGTGAACAGCGCGGCGAGGACCGTGACCACCAGTGTCCGGCCTTCGTGCCCGCCGATCGCCCGCACCAGCCAGTGCGGGGGCGCCCCGGCGTCGCCGCGAATGCGGTACACCGTGTCGTAGTGATGGTAGGCGACCGCCGCCACGAGGCCGAAAGCCGCGGGCAGGGCGCCCTGTACGTCCGCGCGGGCGGCGAGGACGAGGATCGTGAGGTACTCGGCGGCCCGGAAGATCGGCGGCACGAGCCAGTCGAGGGCGCCCTTGAGGGGGCGGGCGACCGCGAGGCCCGACGTGATGCAGTACACGGCCGCGGCGACGATCGGCCAGACGCTGCCGAAGTCCGTGAGTCCGCTCACGGCGACGACGGCGACGGCCCCTACGGCGGCGACGACCGGGGCCGCCTTCGCCTTGAGGGTCCTGCCGACCAGCTCGGCGATCGGGCCGGAGTCGGCGAGGTCGCGCAGCGCCTGTGCGGCACGGTCGGTACGGCGTGCCCTGCGGGTCAGCGAGCGCAGGACGCGGCCCGCGGTGGTGTAGCAGGCGGCGAGGGCGCAGCCGATGAGCAACATGTAGAAGGTGATGCGCGGTGTGGTCAGCGCGGTGAACAGCGCGATCAGCGCCCAGCGTTCACCGATCGGCAGCACGACCATGCGGCGGGCCCAGACGGTCCAGCCGACGGAGTCGAGCTTGCCGGAAAGGGACGCGGTGGGGCTGGTGTTGGCTTCGGCATCGTGGTTCGCCTCGTTGAACGAGAAGTCGATGACGTGCCGCCCGGTCTGAAGGACCATGGCGCCGAGCGCGAGCGCCCAGACATCGTCACCGCTCGCGTTGGCGGCACCGAGCGCGAGGCCCGCGTAGTAGGCGTACTCCTTGGCCCGGTCGAACGTCGCGTCCAGCCAGGCGCCCATCGTCGAGTACTGCAGCGAGTAGCGCGCGAGCTGCCCGTCGGTGCAGTCCAGGACGAAGGAGGCGAGCAGCAGGACGCCCGCCGCGACGAAGCCGCCGCGGGTTCCGGTGGCCGCGCAGGCGGCCGCGATCACCGCGACGAGCAGCGACGCGGTGGTGACCTGGTTCGGGGTCAGGCCCCGGCGTGCGCACCAGCGCGCGATGTACCGGGAGTACGGGCTGATGCAGTAGGTGGTGAAGAAGCCGTCGCGCGCCTTGACCGCCGTGCGCAGCCGGATCGCCTCGTCGTCGACGGAGGCGAGGGCCTGCCGCGCCTCGTTGCGGGCCTGCGGGTCGGCGGGCACCGCGGCGACGAGCTCACCGAGCTCGGCGCGGTGCACGTCTGTGCCGTCCGCCTCCAGGCTCTTGGCCACGACGTCCGGGTCGACGCCGGTCCGCGCGACCGCGCGGGTCAGCGCCTGGCGGGCGGCGGGCTGCGCGGTGAGCGCGCCGGGGATCGCCGACGCGGGGAAGCGCGGGTCGGTCAGGCCGAGGCGCAGGGCGTGGACATGGCCCACGAAGCCCGCGTCGACGACCGCGACCCGCTGCTCGCCGGGGACGGCCGCGAGCGCCTCTTCGGCGGCCGCGGGGTCCGGGGCGAACCGCACGTCGAAGCCCAGCCCCCGCAGATCTCCCTCCAGGGACGATCCGGGAACCGGCGATCCGGTGACGATGGCGGTCGACAGACGAACTCACTCCTTGGGTGCCGACGCGAGAGCGCGCCGGGCTCATGCATGGTGGGGCGCCCGGCGCCCAGGGGCTGCGCCGGGTGGCCCGTCGTCCGCCCGGAGGGCGGGCGTCGCGGCGTCTGGTGCGTGCGATCGCAAGGCGCCGGAAGGTCCTAGTAGCGGAGCTACTCGGGCCTTTCGGCAACACAGCGAGCGCGCGTGCCAGACGTCGCGACGCAGGCGGGTCACCCGGCGCAGTCCCTGGGGCGCGGCCGGGCGGCATGTCGGCAGAGGCTATCGGATGGCGCAACCAGGCGTTCGCTGCCCGTTTACCGACCGATTGGCCCCTGTCTCATGCGGTCCGCGAGGGGCTGTCGTGTGCGACATGACCTGGCCGACCGCGCGCTCATCATTGACGATCAAGTACTCGGGCCACAAACCAGGGTCGGCCCGGGTCCGTAACCGGGGGTAGCCGGTATCGACAAACCGGGACGAGCTCGGATCGGTCATAGGGTGGTGCGCCATGACGTGGCTGATCACCGGCGGAGCCGGATACATCGGCGCCCATGTGGCGCGGGCTATGACGGAGGCGGGCGAGCGGGTCGTCGTCCTCGACAACGTGACCTCGGGGGTGCCCTCGCGGCTTCCCGAGGCGATCCCGCTGGTGCGCGGCTCGGCGCTGGACGGCGAGTTGGTGGCCCGGGTGTGCGCGGAGCACGAGGTGACGGGCGTCGTCCATCTCGCCGCGCACAAGCAGGTCGGCGAGTCCGTGGAGAAGCCGGAGCTGTACTACCGGGACAACGTGGGCGGGCTCGCCGCGCTCCTGGAGACGGTCGCGGCGGCCGGGGTGCGCCGCTTCGTGTTCTCCTCTTCGGCGGCCGTCTACGGCAATCCGGATGTGGGCCTCATCACCGAGTCCACGGCCACCGCGCCCGTGAACCCGTACGGCGAGACGAAGCTCGCGGGCGAGTGGCTGGTGCGGGCGGCCGGGCACGCGCACGGCATGGCGACGACCTGCCTGCGCTACTTCAACGTGGCGGGCGCGGCGGCGCCGGAGCTCGCGGACATCGGCGTCTACAACGTGATCCCGATGGTCTTCGACCGCCTGACGCGCGGCGAGGCCCCGCGGATCTTCGGCGACGACTACCCGACCGAGGACGGCACCTGCGTACGTGACTACATTCACGTCGCCGACCTCGCCGAGGCGCACCTGGCGGCGGCCCGCCGGCTGTCCGAACCCGACGCGGGCGGCGATCTGACGCTCAACATCGGCACGGGGCAGGGCGCTTCCGTGCGGGAGCTGATCGACGTGATCGCGGAGGTGTCCGGGAACCGCACCCCCGCGATCGTCGAACCGCGCCGTCCGGGCGACGCCCCGCGCGCGGTCGGCTCCTCCGCGCTCGCCGAGAAGGAGCTCGGCTGGAGCGCGCGGCGCGATGTGCGCGAGATGGTCGGGTCGGCCTGGGCCGGCTGGTGTCTGCGGCACCCGGAGGCGGCCGGTAAGTGATCACTGCGGCGTCCTGACCTGCGTACACGCGTCACATCGTTTACGCAGGTCAGGGCACATGACAACGGTGTTCAGCGCCATGTTTGCGGATACCCCCTACCCGTAGTTCACTGTGATCGTCGCCCCCGACCAGGGCAACGCGCCGGATCGATACGTAGGGGGGGTTCGATGGGCCTCGGGCACGATCACGACCACGGGCACAGCCACGGACCGACGACCGGGACGGCCGCCGCCGCGCACCGCGGGCGGCTGCGGGTCGCGCTGTCGATCACGCTGGCCGTGATGGTGGTGGAGATCATCGGCGGCGTCGTCGCCGACTCGCTCGCCCTGATCGCCGACGCGGCCCACATGGCGACGGACGCGCTCGGCCTGGCGATGGCCCTGATCGCGATCCACTTCGCCAACCGCCCCGCGAGCGACCAGCGCACCTTCGGCTACGCGCGCGCCGAGATCCTCGCCGCGCTCGCCAACTGCCTGCTGCTGCTCGGCGTCGGCGGCTACGTCCTGTACGAGGCGGTCCAGCGGTTCGTGGAGCCGGCCGAGACGGCGGGCGGGCAGACCATCGTCTTCGGCCTGATCGGCCTGGTCGCGAACATGATTTCGCTGTCCCTCCTGGTGAAGGGCCAGCAGGAGAGCCTGAACGTGCGCGGCGCCTTCCTGGAGGTGGCCGCCGACGCGCTCGGTTCGCTCGCGGTGCTGATCTCCGCCGCGATCATCCTGACCACGGGCTGGCAGCCCGCCGACCCGATCGCCTCGCTCGTCATCGGCCTCATGATCGTTCCGCGTACGGTGAAGCTGCTGCGCGAGACGCTGAACGTACTGCTCGAATCGGCCCCCAAGGGCGTCGACATGGCGGAGGTCAGGGCCCACATACTGGCGCTGTCCGGCGTCGAGGACGTGCACGACCTGCACGCGTGGACGATCACCTCGGGGATGCCGGTGCTCTCGGCGCACGTGGTCGTCAGCACGGAGATGCTCGGCTCGATCGGCCACGAGAAGATGCTCCACGAACTGCAGGGCTGCCTCGGCGACCACTTCGACGTGGAGCACTGCACGTTCCAGCTGGAGCCCACCGGACACGCCGAGCACGAGGCGCGGCTGTGCCACTGAGCGAGCCCCTTCGCTCACACGATGGCGCCCGTTCTGGATGAACGTTCTGGATGAAGGGGACGATTCCGGGCGGCTGCCGCGGGGCACGATCACCTACCCGGCCGCGTTCGGCGTCTGAACGGCGCCTACGGTGGTCCCGCCCGGCCACGCGGCCGAGCGGGACTTGCGGGACACCGACAGCACGGGGATTGTCGGTCCCGTACGGCAGACTTGGTTCGAGGACCGAAACGAAGGATAGGTATGCCGATCTCACCTGCCCCCACGACGAACAGCTCGTCGAACGGCACAGCGGAAGCGATCTTGCTGGAACTCGTCGACGAGGACGGCAGGACGATCGGCACGGCGGAGAAGCTCGCGGCGCATCAGCCGCCCGGGCAGCTGCACAGAGCGTTCTCGGTGTTCCTCTTCGACGAGCATGGCCGGCTGCTGCTGCAGCAGCGGGCGCTCGGCAAGTACCACTCCCCCGGAGTCTGGTCGAACACCTGCTGCGGCCACCCGTACCCCGGCGAGGCCCCGTTCGCGGCGGCCGCGCGCCGCACCTTCGAGGAGCTCGGCGTCTCGCCGTCCCTGATGGCCGAGGCCGGCACGGTGCGCTACAACCACCCGGACCCGGAGTCGGGCCTGGTGGAGCAGGAGTACAACCACCTCTTCGTGGGCCTCGTGCAGGCGTCGATGAACCCCGACCCCGAGGAGGTCGGGGCGACGGCGTTCGTGACGGCCGACGAGCTGGCCGAGCGGCACGCCAAGGACCCGTTCTCGGCGTGGTTCATGACGGTCCTCGACGCGGCGCGGCCCGCGGTCAGAGAGCTGACAGGCCAGTCGGCGGGCTGGTAGCCGTCTCGGGCTTGAGGGGCAGGGCGGCCCAGATCACCTTGCCCCCGCTCGCGGTGCTCGCGACATCGCAGACGCCGCCCGCCTCGGCGGTGATCTCGCGGACGAGCAGCAGGCCGCGGCCGCCGGTCTGACCGCTGGTGGCCTCGAGAGCCGTGGGTTTGTAGGGGTGTTCGTCCTCCACGGACACCCGCACCCACTCGGGCCCCACTGCGACCTCCACGGCGAGCATCGGCGAGACCACGGCGGCGTGCTTCACCGCGTTCGTGACGAGTTCGGAGACGATCACGAGCAGCCCGTGCACCAGGTCGTCAGGGGCGGGCACGCCCTGCCGGGTGAGCAACTCCCGCACCGCGCGCCGGGCCTGCGGCACGGAGGCGTCGACCGCCTGCGTCGTGAACCGCCACACTCCCTCGTACGGGAGCGGCCCGTCCGCGGGACGATCAGGGGGCGCTCCCCCGCTGCCCTGAGGACGTGGATGGGATCCCCACCCGTGGTCGCTCATTGTCAGGTCGCCGCCCTTGCGCTCGATTGTCACCACTCTTCGAGTGTTGGGAATCACCTGCTCCGGGCCGCGGAACTGACCAGAAGTCAGCGAGTATCGACGGCATTTGATCGTTGACGGCCGCACAAGCCAGAAAGCCGCTCGCTCCTGACGCGATTACGTCCGACTTACACCTTCTTAAGCTTGTTCTACGAGCTGCCCGACACGCCGACCCGGCGATCGCCCCGGCTAGCATCCCGCCCATGTCTTCTGTGTCACCGCCGCAGCTCACACACTCCGTCGCCGAGGGCGTCGCGACCGTCGTGATCGAGCATCCGGCCAAGCGCAACGCCATGACCGACGCCATGTGGGCGTCCCTGCCTCCGCTGCTCGAACGGCTCGCGGCCGATCCGGGCGTGCGGGTACTCGTGCTCACCGGGGCCGGGGACACGTTCTGCGCCGGGGCCGACATATCGACTCTCGGCGAGGGGGCGGCGCAGGGGCTCGCGGTCGCGGCGGAGGACGCGCTCGCCGCCTTTCCGAAGCCGACGCTCGCCGTGGTGCGCGGGTTCTGCGTGGGCGGCGGCAGCCAGTTGGCGGCGGCCTGCGATCTGCGTTTCGCCGCCGACGGCGCGCGGTTCGGGGTGACCCCGGCCAAGCTCGGGATCGTCTACCCGGCCTCCTCCACGCGCCGCCTCGCCGCGCTCGTGGGCCCGGCGAGCGCCAAGTACCTGCTGTTCTCGGGCGAGTTGATCGGTACCGAACGGGCGCTGCGCACCGGGCTCGTCGACGAGGTGCTGCCCGCGGCCGAACTGGCCGAGCGGGTCGCCGAGTTCACCCGCACCCTCGCCGCCCGCTCGCAGCTGACGCAGGCCGCGGCGAAGGAGTTCGTGAGCGGCCGCACGGACCGGGACGCGCACTGGGCCGAGCAGGCGCGCGCCGGGGGCGAGACCGCGGAGGGTGTCGCCGCGTTCCTGGAGCGGCGCGCGCCGCGGTTCGAGTGGTCCGTGGGGGCCTGAGGCTCAGCCGGCCGGGCGGAACATCGCCACGATGTGCGCGGGCGCCTTGTCCGGGGAACCGGCGTCGTAGGGCGGCTGCGGGTCGTACTCGGTCATCAGTTGGATGGCCTGGGCGGTCTCGTCCCCCGCGATCCGGCCCGCGAGGGCGAGGCCCATGTCGATGCCGGACGAGACGCCTGCCGCGGTGACGTACTTGCCGTCGAAGACCACGCGCCGCCCGGTCGACCGGGAGCCGAGCCGGTCCAGTTCCTCGAGGGCGAGCCAGTGCGAGGTGGCCTCGCGGCCCTTGAGCAGGCCCGCGGCGGCGAGCGCGAGGGAGCCCGTGCACACGGACGTCGTCCAGGTGCTGGTGGCGTCGACGGCGCACAGCCATTCCAGGAGCGGCCCGTTCTCCGTCTGGTCGCTCTTTTCGGGACCGCCGGGCACGACGACCACGTCCGGGGCGCCCACCTCGGCGAAGGTCTTGTCCGCGACGAGCGCGAGCCGCCCCGTGTCGTCCCGCACCGGCCCGGTCCGCTCCGCCACGAAGACGACGTCGGCGTCGGGATGCCGCCGAGGGTCTGGTAGGGGCCGATGGCGTCGAGGGCGGTGAACCGCTCGTAGAGGGCGATGGCGATCTGCATGGCATGCCTTTCTGACGTGTCGGACGGGTCTGCCGTGCCGGGCGGGCGGTGTTCAGCCCAGTGGCGCGTGGAACCGGCGCCGGTACTCGGCCGGTGAGGTGCCGAGGGTCTTGAGGAAGGCGCGGCGCATCGCCTCCGGGGTGCCGTAGCCGCTCGACCGGGAGATCTCCTCGACGCCGCCCTTCGTGTCCTCCAGGAGGCGGCGGGCGTGCTCCACACGGACGCGCTCGACGTACCGGCCGGGGGTCAGGCCCGTCTCCGTACGGAAGGCGCGGGCGAAGTGGCGCGGGGAGAGCCGGGCGCGGGCCGCGAGCGCCTCGACGCAGAGGTCGGCCCCGGGGTGCTCGGCGATCCACCGCTGCACCTCACCGAGCGGTTCCCTGGTGGCCGTCTGGGCGGCGAGCTGCGTGCTGAACTGGGCCTGGTTTCCCGGGCGTCGGAGGAACACGACGAGGGCGCGGGCGATCCGCAGCGCCATATCCCTGCCGTGGTCCTCCTCGACCAGGGCGAGCGCGAGGTCGATGCCCGCGGTCACACCCGCCGACGTCGCCACCCCGCCGTCGCGTACGTAGACGGGGTCGGGGTCCACGGCCACCTCGGGGTACTGGCGGGCGAGGGTGTCGCAGTACGCCCAGTGCGTGGTGGCCCTGCGGCCGTCCAGGAGCCCGGCCCGCGCCAGCAGGAACGCGCCGGTGCACACCGAGACGGTGCGGCGGGTGTGCGGGGCGCGCTCGCCCAGCCACGCGACCACGCGCGCGTCCGGGTCGCGGGTGCCGTCGCCGCCGGGGACCAGGAGTGTGTCCGCGGGCGGCGCGTCGGCGAGGGCGTGGTCCGGTGTCAGGGTCAGGCCGCTCGACGTGCGGACCGGGGCGCCGTCGGGCGATGCGGTGCGCACCCGGTAGGCGTCGCCCGCGCCGGCGAAGACCTCCACGGGCCCCGTGACGTCGAGGCTCTGCACGTCGTCGAAGAGCAGGACCAGGACGGTTCGCGGCGGCATGGGGCCCATTCTTCGGGCGCCACCACGTGACCGCAATGACGAATTCCCCACCTTTCCTGCCATGGCCGGGCGCCCGGTACTGCCATGCGTACCGACTGGTCGGTAACGTGGCCGTATGACTTCGGACCCCCGCCTGCGCGCCGCCCGCCACTGCCACAACGTGCTCAACCCGTTCCACTCGACGCACTACTTCTCGCCCGACCTCGGCAAGGAGCTGGCCGCCATCGGTGTGGGCGACTCCCGAGCCGCCTACCTCGCGGCGCGCTCCGCGCCCATGGGGGCCGTCGGGGCCGGGACCGTGACCGCCACGTTCTACAACTTCAAGCACGAGCTGGTGGCCAAGCACGTGCCGGCGGTGTGGGAGGCCGCGTCCCCGCAGGCGGTGCTCGCGGCACGCGCGCGTGCCGTCGACTCGACGCTGCGCCGCCTGCTCGGCGAGGAGGCGCTCGCCTCCCAGGAGATGACCGAGGCCGCCGAACTCGCCCTGCGCGCCACGGAAGCGTGTACCCGGCACGCCCGCCCCCTGTACGCCGCCCACGCCGACCTGGACGTGCCGCAGGCGCCGCACATGGCGTACTGGCACGCCACGACGCTGCTGCGCGAGCACCGCGGCGACGGGCACATCGCGGCGCTGATCGGCGCCGAACTCGACCCGGTCGAGGCGCTAGTGAGCCACGTCGCGACCGGCAAGGGCATGGCCCCGAAGTGGCTGCTCGCCACCCGCGGCTGGGACAGGTCCGAGTACGACGCGGCGGCCGAGCGGCTTCGCGCGCGTGGACTGCTCACCGGGGACGAGGAGTTGACGCTCACCGAGCAGGGCGTCACGCTGCGGGCCGAGATCGAGCACCGGACCGATGCGCTCGACCGTGCGCCCTACGAGCACCTTGGCGAGGCGGGTGTGGCCAGGCTCACCGAGCTGGCGACGAAGTTCGTCGGTGCGGCGTTGGGTAACGGTGCGTTCCCGGCGGACCTGATCGGCAAGGCGGCGTAACGGTCCACCGGTGGCTGCGGGGTCGCTCGGCGGCACCGCCTCGGGGCTCTGCCCCGGACCCCGCTGCTCAATCGCCGCAGGGGCTTGAGTTCGGCTCAATCGCCGCAGGGGCTTAAATGCGGCGGTGTGCGGTACTCGTGTGTTCCGGCCGCTGATGCGGCCGGGACACACGAGAGGGGAACCTGTATGTTTCGCGCCATCGCCGACATTCTGCGTCAGATCGCCGGTGCCATCGCCACCGTCGTGACCTTGCCGTTCCGGGCGCTCGCCCGGCTGTTCGGCGGGGCTTCCCGGTCCGGTCGCACGCACCGTGTCTGACCTCCCTGATCCCCGAGTGTCGGTGCCACCTGCCACAATTGCCGCGCAACCTCAGTCGACATAGGCGGTACGGGATCGTGGCGACACCCACAGTTGGCACCACTGCTGGATCCGGGTTCGGATCCATCGAGAGCAGGATTGCCGAGGAACTAGGCGTACGGGAACGGCAGGTGAAGTCCGCGGTCGAGATGCTCGACGGCGGCTCCACCGTTCCCTTCATCGCCCGCTACCGCAAGGAGGCGACGGAGTCCCTCGACGATGCCCAGCTGCGCACCCTTGAAGAGCGGCTGCGGTATCTGCGCGAGCTGGAGGAGCGGCGCACCGCCGTCCTCGACTCGGTGCGCGAGCAGGGCAAGCTGACCGCGGAGCTGGAGGCGCAGATCCGCGCCGCCGACACCAAGGCGCGCCTGGAGGACATCTACCTGCCCTTCAAGCCCAAGCGCCGCACGAAGGCACAGATCGCGCGTGAGGCGGGGCTCGAGCCGCTGGCGGAGGGGCTGCTCGGCGACCCGTCGGTGGAGCCGCAGGCCGCCGCTGCCGCGTTCGTGGACGTCGAGAAGGGCGTCGCCGACGCGCAGGCCGCGCTCGACGGGGCCCGCGCGATCCTCACCGAGCGCTTCGGCGAGGACGCCGACCTGATCGGCGAGTTGCGTGAGCGCATGTGGGGGCGCGGCCGGCTCGCGGCGAAGGTGAAGTCCGGCAAGGAGGAGGCGGGCGCCAAGTTCGCCGACTACTTCGACTTCGCTGAGCCCTTCACCGAGCTGCCCTCGCACCGCGTCCTCGCGATGCTGCGTGGCGAGAAGGAGGACGTGCTGGAGCTCGTCCTGGAGCCGGAGGAGCCGGCCGCGGACGCCGACGCCTCGGCCGCGACGGCCTCGTCGTCGTCCTCGTCGTCGTCCTCGTACGAGCCGATCATCGCCGGCCGCTTCGGGGTCACCAACCAGGGGCGTCCGGGCGACAAGTGGCTCCAGGACACCGTCCGCTGGGCCTGGCGCACGCGCATCCTGGTGCACCTCGGCCTCGACCTGCGCACCCGGCTGCGCACGTCCGCCGAGGACGACGCGGTCAAGGTGTTCGCGTCGAACCTGCGCGACCTGCTGCTCGCCGCACCCGCGGGCACGCGCGCGACGCTGGGGCTCGACCCCGGTTTCCGTACGGGCGTGAAGGTCGCGATCGTCGACGCCACGGGCAAGGTCGTCGCCACGGACGTCATCCACCCGCACGTCCCGGCCAACCGCTGGGACGAGGCGATCGCCAAGCTGGCGAAGCTCTCCAAGGAGCACGCGGTCGACCTGATCGCGATCGGCAACGGCACGGCGTCCCGCGAGACCGACAAGCTCGCCGGTGAACTCATCGCCAAGCACCCGGAGTTGAAGCTCACCAAGGTGATGGTGAGCGAGGCGGGCGCCTCCGTGTACTCCGCCTCCGCCTTCGCCTCGCAGGAGCTGCCCGACATGGACGTGTCGTTGCGCGGCGCCGTCTCCATCGCGCGGCGGTTGCAGGACCCGCTCGCCGAACTCGTGAAGATCGACCCTAAGTCGATCGGCGTCGGCCAGTACCAGCACGACCTGAGCGAAGTGAAGCTGTCCCGTTCGCTCGACGCGGTCGTCGAGGACTGTGTGAACGGTGTCGGGGTGGACGTGAACACCGCCTCCGCGCCGCTCCTCGCGCGCGTGTCCGGCATCGGTGCCGGTCTCGCGGAGAACATCGTGACGCACCGCGACTCCAACGGTCCGTTCACCAACCGCAAGGGCCTCAAGGACGTGGCGCGCCTCGGCCCGAAGGCGTACGAGCAGTGCGCGGGCTTCCTGCGGATCCTCGGCGGCGACGACCCGCTGGACGCGTCCTCCGTGCACCCGGAGGCGTATCCGGTGGTGCGCCGGATGGCGAAGTCGACGGGCGGCGAGGTCGCCTCGCTCGTGGGTGACGCGGGGGCGCTGCGCTCGCTCAAGCCGGCCGACTACGTGGACGACACGTTCGGTCTGCCGACCGTCAGCGACATCCTGAAGGAACTGGAGAAGCCGGGGCGCGACCCGCGACCCGCCTTCAAGACGGCCACCTTCAAGGAGGGCGTCGAGAAGATCGGCGACCTGGAGGCGGGGATGATCCTGGAGGGCGTGGTCACCAACGTGGCCGCCTTCGGGGCGTTCATCGACGTCGGCGTGCACCAGGACGGGCTCGCGCACGTCTCGGCGCTCTCCCGTACGTTCGTCAAGGACCCGCGGGACGTCGTGAAGCCCGGCGACATCGTCAAGGTGAAGGTCCTCGAGGTCGACGTGCCGCGCAAGCGGATCTCGCTGACGCTGCGGCTCGACGACGAGAAGGCCCAGGCCTCCGGCGGTGACCGGGGCGGGCGTGGTGGGCGTGGTGGCGACCGGCGCCCGCCGCAGCAGAAGAACCGCCAGACGCAGCAGGGCGGGCGTGGCGGCTCCGGCGGTGGCGGCGGCAAGGGGCGGCCGGCGCCTGCGCCGTCGAACTCGGCCATGGCCGATGCGTTGCGGAAGGCGGGGCTGACGTAGCCCTCCGGAGTGATGTCAGCGGGGAACTGTGCACCTGCCGTGGCTGAGCGCACAGTTCCCCGCGTCCCTCATGCCTCTGTCACCTTGCCGGAGGTCACCTCGATGCGGCGCGTCGTGTGGACCGCGTCCAGCATCCGGCGGTCGTGTGTGACCAGGAGGAGGGTGCCCTCGTAGGTCGACAGGGCCGACTCCAGTTGCTCGATCGCCGGGAGGTCGAGGTGGTTCGTCGGCTCGTCCAGGACCAGGAGGTTGACGCCCCGGCCCTGGAGGAGGGCGAGGGCCACGCGGGTGCGTTCGCCCGGGGAGAGGGTGGCCGCGGGGCGCAGCACATGGCCCGCCTTCAGGCCGAACTTGGCGAGCAGCGTGCGGACTTCGGCCGGTTCGGTGTCGGGGACCGCCGCACCGAACGCGTCGAGCAGGGTCTCCGGGCCGTGGAAGAGCGCTCGGGCCTGGTCGACCTCGCCGACCACGACGCCCGAACCGAGCGTCGCGTGGCCCGAGTCGACCGGAAGGCGGCCGAGGAGCGCGGCGAGCAGGGTCGACTTGCCGGAGCCGTTCGCGCCGGTGATGGCGATGCGGTCCGCCCAGTCGACCTGAAGTGTCACGGGCCCGAACTCGAATTCGCCGCGGCGCAGTTGGGCATCGCGCAGTGACGCCACGACCGCGCCCGAGCGGGGGGCCGCCGCGATCTCCATGTGCAGCTCCCACTCCTTGCGGGGCTCGTCCACGACGTCGAGGCGCTCGATCATCTTCTGCGTCTGCCGGGCCTTCGCGGCCTGCTTCTCGCTCGCCTCGCTGCGGAACTTGCGGCCCAGCTTGTCGCTGTCGGTGGCCTTGCGCCGCGCGTTCTTGACGCCCTTGTCCATCCAGGTGCGCTGCATCTGGGCGCGGCCTTCCAGGGCCGACTTCTTGTCCGCGTACTCCTCGTACTCCTCGCGCGCGTGGCGGCGCGCGACCTCGCGCTCCTCCAGGTAGGCGGCGTAACCGCCTCCGTAGAGGTTGATCTCCTGCTGGGCGAGGTCGAGTTCGAGGACCTTGGTGACCGTGCGGGTGAGGAACTCGCGGTCGTGGCTGACGACGACGGTGCCGGCGCGCAGGCCGCGTACGAACGTCTCCAGGCGGTCCAGGCCGTCCAGGTCGAGGTCGTTGGTCGGCTCGTCGAGGAGGAAGACGTCGTAGCGGGAGAGGAGGAGGGAGGCGAGTCCCGCGCGGGCCGCCTGGCCGCCGGAGAGGGACGTCATCGCCTGGTCGAGGCCGACGTCCAGGCCGAGCTGTTCCGCGACCTCCTCGGCGCGCTCGTCGAGGTCGGCGCCGCCCAGGTTCAGCCAGCGCTCCAGGCTCGTGGCGTACGCGTCGTCGGCGCCGGGTGTGCCGTCGACGAGGCCCTGCGTGGCCTCGTCCATGGTGCGCTGCGCCTCGGTCACGCCGGTGCGGCGGGCCAGGAACTCGCGGATCGTCTCGCCGGGGCGGCGGTCGGGCTCCTGCGGGAGGTGGCCGACGGTGGCGGTCGGCGGGGAGAGCCGGGCGTCTCCCTCCTCGGGGGTGGTGAGGCCGGCGAGGAGGCGCAGGAGGGTGGACTTTCCGGCTCCGTTGGCGCCGACGAGTCCGATCACGTCGCCGGGGGCGACGACGAGGTCGAGACCGGAGAAGAGGGTGCGGTCACCGTGTCCCGCGGCGAGGTTCTTGGCTACGAGCGTTGCAGTCATCAGGTGGGTGATCCTAGTCGGGGTGGGGTTGCGCGGCGGCGGGTGGCCGGGCCGGGGCCTCCCGGTTTCGTTGTGCGGCGACGGGGCGGGCTGCTGTACCGGGGGGCACCTGACGTTTCCGTTGGGCTGCGACGGGGGGGGTGCTCGGCTGCACCGGGGCGGAGGCCGACGTCTGCGGTACGCGGCACCGGGCGCCGCCTTGCCCACCCTGCCGCCCAAGGCGGCAGATTGCCCACGGCGGGCGGCGGTCGGCAGTCGCGGGTGGGGAGCCGTTGCCGCGGTAGATCGCCCACGGCGAGGTGGCGGTCGACCGTGGCCGGTGGGGAGCCGTTGCCGCGGCGGATTACCCAAGGCGGGGCGGCGGTCGGCCGTCACGGCGGGCCACCGGGGGCCGCGCCCCGTCAGGCCGACGCCCCCGGAGGGGGCGGGTGGGTGGGAGATGGGCGGGGGAACGTGACCGGTCGGCGTCGACCGGACCACGGGGCCGAGCCACGAGACCGGGTCACCGGGCCAGGTCACGGGGCCGAGCCACGAGACCGGGCCACCGGGCCAGGTCACGGGGCCGAGCCACGAGACCGGGCCACCGGGCCGGGCCACCGGGCCAGGCCACGAGGCCAGGTCACCGGGCCACGTCACCGGAGCCGAAGGGGCCGCACCCTCAGCGTTCCATGCGCGTCACCAGTACGCTCCCCGTCGTGCGGGCCACCAGGAAGGACTGGCCGCGCGTCGCCCGGTTGTCGAGGGAGATGCGGTGGCGGCCCGGTTCCAGGACCGCGTCGAAGACGTCGTGCGTGTGTGCGCGGTGGAAGCGGTCGAGGCGGTAGGCCGTGATGCGGACGTGGCACGTGGAGGTGACCTCCACGCCCGCCTCGCCGTCGGCGGCGACCAGCCGAGTCAGACGGCGCCGCTCCAACGGGACGCGGTCCAGGGCGCTTTCGATCTGGGCGACCAGGAGGGGGATGATCGGCGCGAGCCCGTCGACGTACGCGACGTCCGACCCGGCCCGCTCGAACTCCCGCCGTACCGCCGCCCGTTGCTCCTCCTCCACTGCCCGGCCGAAGGCCACCACCCCGTACGTACGCAGCTCCTCGGGTGGTACGCCGGACGCGTCCTGCGTGATGTCCGCGCCGACGCCGATGGTCCGCAGCGCCGCCGCGAGCCGGGCGAGGACGGCGACGCGGGCCCCGATCAGCAGGACCCTGCGGCGGGGCCCCGGCGCGCCCGCCCCGTCCAGCAACTGCCCGAGCGCCGCCCGGTACTCGGTGGCGCGGAAGCGGAACGGGCCGATGCCGTGGTAGCCGTTCAGCTCCATGTCGACCCGCTCGTCGGTCTGCCAGGCGAAGTCTCGCCACACGTAATCCGAACCATCCGCCCCGTCCCGCTCGATCACCGCCGTCACCGCGCCGCACTCGATGCCCTCGCACTCCGGGCACCCGTAGATCACGCAGCGTCCGCCGGGCAGCGGCGCCTCCGCCTCCAGGAGCAGCCGCTTCACGTGGTGCGCGAAGATCGCGGGCGGGATGTCGGCGGCGAGCGGGGACACGGCGTCCAGGTCGGCGAGCTGGAAGAGCAGCGGGCGGCCGTCGACGATGAAGTCCACGAAGTCCCGGTGGACCTGGTAGTCCCCGTCCGCGAGGACTCCCCCGGCGCGCATCGCCGGTGCCAGGCCGAAGGTCGCGCAGTCGTCTGCACCCATGGGGCGAGTATTCCCACCTGTACCCGACGTGAGCGCGGTATGACGTATTCCGCCTGCTTCCGTTAGCGTCCATGAATGATCAGGGACAGCGGCAGTGAAGTGATCGTGGTCGGCGGCGGGGTCATCGGCATGACCACCGCCCTGGAACTCGCGCGGCGCGGGCGCCCGGTGCGCGTGTGGTCGCGGGACGTCGCCGAGCGGACGACATCGGCGGTCGCGGGCGGGCTGTGGTGGCCGTACCGGATCGATCCGGTAGCCAAGGTGGGCGCGTGGTCGCTGCGCTCGCTGAGGCGGTACGAGGAGTGGGCGGCGCGTCCGGAGGAGACCGGGGTGCGGCTGGTCGACGGCGTGCACGGGGACTCGCGTCTTGACGGTCTCGGCGCGTGGGCCGCGGAGGTGGCGGGCCTGTACGACAGTCCGCAGGGCCTCGCGGCGCGGCTGCCGGTGATCGACATGCCGGTCCATCTGGCGTGGCTGCGAGGTCAGTTGGCGGAAGCCGGCGTCAACGTCGAGGCGCGCACGGTGGCCTCCCTCGACGAGGCGTTCGACGCCGCGCCGACCGTCGTGAACTGCACCGGGCTCGCGGCCCGCGAACTGGTGCCGGACGACTCCGTGCGGCCGGTGCGCGGGCAGTTGGTGATCGTGGAGAACCCGGGCGTCGACACGTGGTTCACCAGCGTCGACCCCGCCTCCGACGGGACGACGTACTTCCTGCCGCAGCCGGGGCGCCTGCTGCTTGGCGGCACCGCCGAGGACGACGCGTGGTCCCTCGAGCCGGACCCGGCCACCGCCGAGGAGATCGTGAAGCGCTGCGCCGCGGTGCGCCCCGAGATCGCGGGCGCGCGGATCCTCGACCACCGCGTGGGCCTGCGCCCGTCCCGCCCGGCGGTACGCATCGAGCGCGAGGACAGGGGCGCCGGCCGGACGCTGATACACAACTACGGCCACGGCGGCGCAGGAGTCACCGTGGCATGGGGCTGCGCCGAGGAAGCGGCCGAACTGGCCGAGACCGGATGAACCGGTAACGGACGAACGGGTGGGGGCGTGGTCCGTGTTGGACCACGCCCCCACCCGTACGCACCCGTGTCTCAGTCCTCGTGGTGCTTTCCGATCGGGTCGCCCTCGGTCTCCAGGCTGCTGCCGGGGCCGATGCGGATCTCGAACTCGCCGCCGTACTTCTCGTGTCCTGCGACGACTGCCTGCTCGACGACCTCGATGCCCATCTCGCCGCGGACCATGAGCGGGTCCTGGCGCAGGTCGCGCAGGAGCGAGACGCACATGCCGATCATGACCAGGACGAAGGGGGCCGCCACCAGGATCGTCAGGTTCTGCAGACCGGTGAGCGCGTCCCCGGAACCGTTGCCGATCATCAGCATGATCGCGCCGACCGCACCGGTCACGACGCCCCAGAAGATGACGACGAACTTGCCGGGCTCCAGCGCGCCCTTCTGCGACAAGGTGCCCATGACGATCGACGCCGCGTCCGCGCCGGACACGAAGAAGATGCCGACGAGAATCATCACGAGCAGGCTCGTCACGGAGGCGATCGGGTACTCCTGCAGCACACCGAAGAGCTGGGCCTCCTGGGTGTCGGCGCCCTTGAGCGCGCCACCCTCCTTGAGGCTGATCGCGGAACCGCCGAAGACCGCGAACCAGATCAGGCTGACGGTCGAGGGCACGAGGATGACGCCACCGACGAACTGACGGATCGTCCGGCCCTTGCTGATACGCGCGATGAACATGCCGACGAACGGCGACCAGGAGATCCACCAGGCCCAGTAGAAGACCGTCCAGCTGCTCAGCCAGTCGGCGACGCCCTTGCCGCTGGACGCCTCGGTGCGGCCGATGAGCTGCGGGAAGTTGTCCATGTACGCGCCGAGTGAGGTCGGCAGCAGGTCCAGGTTCATGATCGTCGGGCCTGCGATGAACACGAAGACCACCAGGAGCAGCGCGAGCACCATGTTGATGTTCGACAGCCACTGGACGCCCTTCTCCACACCGGAGACGGCGGAGAAGACGAACGCGACGGTCAGCACCGCGATGATCGAGACGAGCAGCCCGGTGCTGACGTCGTCCATCCAGTCGGCCGCCTTGAACCCGGCCCCGATCTGCAGGGCGCCGAGTCCGAGGGAGGCGGCCGAGCCGAACAGCGTCGCGAAGATCGCGAGGATGTCGATCACGCGGCCCCAGGCGCCGTGCGCGTGCTTCTCGCCGATGAGCGGGACGAAGACCGAGGAGATGGTCTGCCGCCTGCGGCGCCGGAACGTGCTGTAGGCGATGGCGAGTCCGACCACCGCGTAGATCGCCCACGGGTGCAGGGTCCAGTGGAACAGCGTGGTGGCCATGGCTGTCTCCATGGCCTCGGCGGAGTCGGCCGGGTCGGTGCCCGGCGGCGGCTGCGTGAAGTGCGCGAGCGGCTCGCTCACTCCGTAGAACATGAGCCCGATGCCCATGCCCGCACTGAACATCATGGCGATCCAGGAGACCGTGCGGAACTCCGGCTCCTCGCCCTCCTTGCCGAGCGGGATCTTCCCGTAGCGGCTCATGGCGAGCCACAAGGCGAAGACCACGAAGCCGGTCGCGGTGAGCACGAACGCCCAGCCGCCGTTGTGCATCAGGCCGCCGAGAAGCGAGTTGGAGACGCTCTCGAGGTTGTCCGTGGCGGTGGCGCCCCAGACCACGAAGGCCAGAGTGAGCACGGCAGTGACGCCGAACACGATCCGGTCCGTGGTGGGGCGCTCCTCCGCGGTCGTTGCGGTCGCTCCCTCCTCGGGGACGGGAGTATCGCTGTGGGGTTTCTGAGGGCTTGTCACCCACTACGACCTACCACACCTGATACTCCCGTAACCCGATCAGCAGCGTGTGTCGGGCTCCCCTTCCGTCAGGTGGTAGGCCGCGCGCGCGTCGAGGAGCAGTGCGGCCAGGGCCCGTTCGGACTGCCGAAGGGGGACGAAGGCCCCGCTGCCCGACTTTTTGACGGTGAGGCCGTGCAGCGCCAATTCGTCTTTGAATTCGGCGTATTGCGTCCCGCTCAGCCGGTATCCGCACGGCGGATCCTTGATGACCTCCGCGGCTTCGGCGGGGTCGTTGTCGGCGCCACCGAGGTAGATCGGCCCGCGGTCCGTGAAGCCCTTGGCGCGGGCGGCCGTGGTGGCGGCCTCGATGGCACCCCGGTTCTCCGACGTGTACGTGAACAGACCGCCGAGCGCGGCGAGTTGGGAGTCGCGGCGGCGCTGGTTGACGAGCGCCGGGTCGTCCTCCTCGGCGGGCGTGCCGGGGTCGACGCGGCTCTCGATGAGCAGCCCGACGGAGTTCTTGACGCCGGAGACGTTGCGCAGGATCCGCTCCTGCCCGTCCCCCGCGGTCTGCTTGACCGGCTCGCCGGTCTCCGGGTCGGTCCAGATGCCGTACGTGCCCGTGGAGTACCCGGCGTCACCCGCGGCGGGACGCACGTGGTCGAGGGAGAGCGACTCGGCCTGATCGTGCACGGCGGAGTCGGTGTTGAGGTTGCGCGGCCAGAGGTCGAACAGGTCCTTGTCGTAGTACTTGGGGGTGGCCCCGTACTCGTGCAGGTCGTAGATGACGTCGGGCTGCCGGTCGCGGATGACGGCGGCCATCGCCCGCGCCTCGGCGGTCTTGAGGGCCATGTGGTCGCGGTTGATGTCGATGCCGTCGGAGTTGCCGCGGGTGTCGGCGGCGTTGCCGTCGGGGTTGGCGGTGGGCACGACGAGGAGCGTCGTACGGGACAGGAAGCGCTGCGTCGCCCGGTCCTTGGAGTAGGCGAGGTCGCGGATCTTCGTCAGGCAGGCCTCGCGGCCCGATGGCTCGTTGCCGTGCTGGGAGCAGATCAGCAGCACGGTGTTGGCCGTGCGGTGGGCTCCGACGCGGACGAGGTTCAGCGGGCGGCCCTGTTTCGTCTCGCCGATGCGGGAGACGGAGACCCGGTCGGAGGCCTTGTCGACGGTGGCGAGGAGCTTCTTCTCCTCGGGCTGGGTGGTCCAGCGGGCGCCGTCGGTCTCCTCGAAGCCGGTGCGGGGCCCGATGGTGGTGGCGCTCGCGCCGGCCGGGGCCGCCACCACGAGGGGCGCGGCGAGCGCGGCGACGGCGGCTGCCAGGGCGAGGGTGCGGGGACGTGCTCTCATCGGGTGCGCTGTCATCGGGTGCTGCCTCCCGGTACGGGGCGGTCCAGGCGGTACGGGCTGACGCCTTCGGCCGCGGACGGTTGGGGGGTGGCGGTGGTGGAGCCGGAGGTGGCGGCCGCGAAGGCGGCGGCGCCGCCGACGACGGGGACGCGGGCCGCGGTGCGGGCGAGGTCGACGGAGAGGGTCGGCTTGGTGGACGGAGGGTCGATCAGGTCCTTGTCGGTGCCGGCCACGACGAGGGCGAGCCGGTGCCCCTTCGGTACGACGTGGTCGCTCGCGGCGAGGTCGATCGTGAGGGTATAGGGCTTGCCGGGTGTCAGCGCGGTGCCGTGCTTGGGGTTCGTTGAGGTGCCGAGGTCGGCCCATCCCCGGCTGAAGACCGTCGAGTTGACGTCGGTGGTCGCGGTCGCCGTGGTCAGGTAGCAGGAGCTGTCGCCGGTCGTGCTCGGGCCCCAGCAGTTGCGGTCGGTGCCGGTGGTGATGCCTTCGCCGGCGCCCGCGTAGTCGCGGATCATGGCGGGGCCGAGGTCGACGAGTACGGCGCTCAGGTGGGCGCTGGACGTGGTCGGGGTCGCGGTGACCGTCACCTTCGAGGAGCCGGACAGGCGCAGGCCCTTGGCCAGCGGGTGGCTGAGGAACCCGGCCTTCTCCGCGGTGGGTTGCTGGAGGTGGTCGGCCCAGTCGAGTTCGCCGAGCGCCGGGTTGTCGGTGAAGGTCTCACGGCCGGATCCGGTCTTCAGGCCCAGCGTGCCGACGCCCGCCTTGTCGCCCTTGGCGGGGCGCAGCGCGGCGGTGTCGGTGGTGCGCGGCGGCCACACCTTGTCGGTGCTCCAGTGGTCGGGCGCGTGCTCGATGTCGGCCATCGGCTCGCGGTCGATTCCGTTGGCGTAGCCGAGGAGTTCGTGGTCGAACCAGCGGTGCAGGGTGTCGACCCAGGCGTCGCGGCGGGAGTCGAAGGGGTCGACGTGACCGGTCTGCGCGAGCCAGATCTTGCGGTCGACGCCGTTCTTGGCGAGCGCGTCCCACCACTGGCCGAAGTGCTTGGTGCGGACGTTCAGGTCCTGCATGCCGTGCACGACGAAGACGCTGGCGCGCACCTTGTCGGCGTCCTTGACGTAGTCGCGGTCCTGCCACAGTCGCGTGATGTCGCCGGTGCGGGGTGCTTCGTCGACAAGTCGTTTCTGTACGGCGGCGCAGCGTTCGCGGGCCGCCGGGCTCTCGACGTAGTCGGACAGCCACTCGGGGCCCGAGTCGTAGAGCGGGGCGCCCTGTTGGAAGTAGTAGTCGTACCAGGAGGAGATCCCGCCGATCGGCACGATGGTCTCCAGGCCCTCGACGCCGGTCGCGGCGACGCCGTTGGCGACGGTGCCGTCGTAGCTCTTGCCGATCATGCCGGTGCGGCCGTTGGTCCAGTCCGCGGCGGCCTTCTTGGAGCCGGTTCGGGTGGTGTAACCCTTGGCGCGGCCGTTCAGCCAGTCGACGACGGCCTTCGCGGAGCCGATGTCGTAGGCCCCGCCGACGTCGGCGCAGCCGTCGGAGCGGTTGGTGCCGAGCAGGTCGACGCCGACGAACGCGTAGCCGCGGGGCACGAAGTAGTTGTCGTAGAAGAGCGGCATCTGTACGACGTTTCCGTCCGCGTCGTACGTCTTCTTCTGGTTCTCGTTGCCGCGCCCGCAGCAGGAGTAGTACGGGCTGGCGTCCATTATCACGGGGATCTTGCGGCCCTGGGCGGCGGGTTCGTGCGGGCGGACGATGTCGACGGCGACCCGGTCCGTCTTCCCGTTGCCGTCCCCGTCGAGCCGGGTGTCGACCCAGACGGACTCGCGGACGGCGTCGGCGTAGGAGTAGACGGGCTTGGACTCGGTCGGCTTGGCCGGGGCGGCCGACGCGGTGGTGCCGGTGGCGACGAGGGCGGACAGCAGTGCGGTGACGACCGCGACCACGAGCGTTCTCCAGCGGTGGGGCCCGCGGTGGCTGCGTCTGACAGGTATCGGCATGGCGCGGAAGCTACACCGGTCAACTGGCTTGCGACAGAGGGCCGCAGGTAGGGAGGACAGGCCCATGGGGCCGAAAGGCACATGTCGGCCAGATGACGATCGTGTGGCTGTTGCGGCCATGGACATGACCGGGGTACGGGGTGCTGGATAGGGTCGTTGTGTCGACCACGGACGCGATCCGTCCGGGGTCGCGGTGGCCAACTCGATCCCGGCATCTACGACTTGGAGCTTCCGTGTACCGCAGACTCATCGCCCCCGGCGCACTCGCGGCCTCTCTGCTGCTGGCGATCCCGGCATCGGCCGCGGACTTCCGACCGGGGGCGTCGGGCATCGGTGACCCCTACTACCCGACGTACGGGAACGGCGGTTACGACGTCTCCCACTACGACCTGCGCCTCAAGTACCAGCCGAAGACGGACCAGTTGGAGGGCACGGCGACCATCCTCGCCTCCTCCACGCAGGACCTGTCCCGCTTCAACCTCGACTTCGGGCCCACGGCGAGCGAGGTCCGGGTGAACGGCAAGAAGGCGAAGTTCGCCACGTCCGGCGTGCAGGAGCTGGAGGTGACGCCGGCGGCGGGGGTCCCGAAGGGGACGCCGTTCACGGTCGTGGTGCGCTACGCCGGTAAGCCGTCCGATGTGAAGCTCTGGGGCTTCACGTCCTGGCAGCGCACCCCGGACGGCGGCGTCGCGGCCAACGAGCCGGAGGCCGCGGCCTGGTGGTTCCCCTCCAACGACCACCCGCTCGACAAGGCCACCTACGACGTGTCGGTGGCAGTGCCGGACGGTACGCAGGCGATCTCCAACGGGACGTTGCAGTCGCAGAGTTCGAAGCTGGGGTGGACGCGGTTCAACTGGCGTTCGGCGCATCCGCAGGCGACGTATCTGGCCACCTTGGCGGTCGGCAAGTTCGACATCACCACTGACACGACTGAGGACGGGCTGCCCGTCATCAACGCGTACAGCAAGGACCTCGGCGCGAACGAGGGCGCGGCGAAGGCGAGCGTGGAGCGGACGACCGAGGTCGCCGAGTGGCTGGAGTCGGTATACGGGAAGTATCCGTTCGAGGCGGTCGGCGGATACGTGCCGAACGTGCCGTCGAGCTTCGCGCTCGAGACGCAGACGCGGCCGTTCTACTCACCGAAGCAGTTCGCGAACGGGTCCAACGTGTCTGTTGTCGTTCATGAGTTGGCGCATCAGTGGTACGGCGACAGCGCGTCCGTGCGGGGTTGGAAGGACATCTGGATCAACGAGGGGTTCGCCCGGTACGCGCAGTGGCTGTGGTCGGAGAAGGAGGGCGAGGGCACGGCCCAGGAACTCGCCGACTACACGTACGCGCAGCATCCGGCGGACGACGCGTTCTGGACGGTGAAGCCCGGCGACCCGGGAGCGGAGAACCAGTTCGACGAGGCGGTGTACGACCGGGGGGCGATGGCGGTTCAGGCGTTGCGGAACGCGGTCGGCGAGAAGGACTTCTTCGCGATTTTGAAGGGGTGGCCGCAGGAGCACGCGTACGGCAACGCGAGTGTCTCCGACTTCCAGGCGTACGCGGAGAAGGTGTCCGGTGAGCGTCTTGGCGGGCTGTTCGACACGTGGCTGTACGAGCCGTCGAAGCCGGCCGCGTCCGCGGTGTCCGCCGGATCGCGGCCGGTTCAGCCCAAGTCGTGGAAGCGGATCGCCGCCACGAACGAGGTGCACGGCGAGCACTGAGAGGTCCTGGCTCAGCGCTCGCCCGCACCCGACGCCTCAGGCCGGCTCTTCCGTGGAGTGCGAGTCGGTGAGGGTGAGCGCGCCGCCCGCCGCGATCAGGCCGACCAGCACGGCGAGCACCGCGTAGGTGATGCGCTCGCCGTGGAAGAAGGACTGCACGAGGTCGCTGCTCCAGACGCCCGCGGGCAGTTGGGTGGTGACCAGGGTGGCGATCAGGGTGCCGACGACGGCGGTGCCGACGCTGGTCCCGACCTCCTGGGCGGTGTCGTTGAGCGCGGTGCCGATCGACGTGCGGTTGGCCGGCATCGCCTCGACGAGGGCGATGGCGCAGATGGTCATGACCGTGCGCAGACCGATGGTCATCACGACCATGCAGGCGGCGATGACGGCGTACCCGTGCTCGACACCCCAGGAGAGTCCGGCCAGCGCCACGGCTAGGCAGGCCGCGCCGACGAGGCAGGCGACGCGGTGGCCGAACCTCTTGGCGAGCCACTCCGAGAGCGGGGTCGCGGCGATCATGGTCAGGATGAGCGGCAGGTTCGCGAGGCCCGCCCGCACGGGGCTCCAGCCGTAGGCGTACTGGAAGTGCAGGATCAGCCCGAACATCACGCCGGCCATGGCGACGGACGTGCCGATCTGGGCGAGGGCGGCGCCGCGCACGGTGCCGTTCGAGAAGATCTTGAGGTCCAGCATGGGGGCCTTGCCGCGGCGCTCGTGCCGCACGAACGCGAGGCCCGCGACCACGGCACCCAGGACCGAGCCGAGCGTCGCCGCGGAGCCCCAGCCGTGCTCGACGCCGCTGGTCAGCGAGTAGCAGGCCAGGCCGATGGCGAGCACGCTCAGGACGGCGCCCGGCAGGTCGAGCTTGTCGTCGGTGAGGTCCTCCCGCCGGTCGGGCGCGACACCGAGCCGCACCCCGATGGCCGCGATCAGCGCGATCGGCGCGTTGATCAGTAGGAGCCACTGCCAGCTCACGTGGGCGAGCGCGGTGCCGCCGAGCAGCGGGCCGAGAATGAACCCGGACATGCCGACGACGATCATCAAGGTCATCGCGCGCATGCGCAGCGCCTGGTCGTCGAACAGGCGGAAGACGAGCGAGTTCGTGATGGGGGCCATGGCTGCGGCCGCGATGCCGAGCCCGGCCCGCAACGCGATGAGCTGCCCGGTGGAGCCGACGGCGACGACGGCCAGACTCAACGCACCGAACGCGGCGAGACCGACCAGCAGGACACGGCGGCGTCCGAGGCGGTCGGCCATCGATCCGGCCGTGAGCAGCAGACCGCCGAACGTCAGCGAATAGGCGCCGGTGACCCATTGCAGGGCGGTCGTGCCGCTGCCGAGGTCGCGGCCGATGGTGGGCAGCGCGATCGAGAGCAGTGTGTTGTCGACCATCTCGACGAAGAAGGCCAGGCAGAGCGCGGCCAGCGGGATCCAGGCCGCACGCAGTGATCCGTAGGAACGGGTGGTGATGGGCCCGGTTTCAGTGGTGGCAGTCATGACCGGCCTCCTTTCTGAACGGAGAGCGCCGTCGAGCATCGAACAGCACTCGATCATAGAACAAAGTTCGATGTTCGAACGTGGTTCCACCATAGAACCATGTTCGACCAGGAGGCAAGTTGTGCTTGGATGGATGGCATGACACCCCCGACGACCCGCTCCGCAGCCGCAGCGACCCCCCGGGGGCGCCGGCGCGCCTCACACTCGATGGAGGCCGTGCTCAACGCGGCCGTGGCCGTGCTCGACGAGGCCGGTGGTTCCGCGCTGACGTTCCGCGCCCTCGCCGCCCGGCTCGGTACGGGCGTCGGCACGATCTACTGGTACGTCCAGAACAAGGACGAGCTCCTCGACCGCGCCACCGACCACGCGATCGGCGGGGTGCTGGCCGCCGTGGAGGAGCTGCCCGAGAGCGACGACCCCATCGCCGACCTGCGCGCGATGGCCGTCGCCCTGTTCGACGCGATCGTGGACCGGCCGTGGCTGTCCGCATACTTCATGCGCAACACCGACGTGCAGGGCAACTCACTGCGGCTGTACGACCGGCTCGGCCGGCAGACGTTGCGGCTCGGTCTCACGACGCGGCAGCGGTTCCACGCCGTTTCGGCGATCACGGGTGTGGTGGTCGGCACGGCGGCCGATCTGGGGATGGAGATTCCGCAGAGCCTGCTGGACGGGGAGGTGGACAGGGACGAGTACCTCGACCAGTTCGCCGAGACGTGGCGGCAGCTTGATGCGGAGGAGTTTCCGTTCGTGCGGGGGATCGCCGACGAGTTCGCCGGGCACGACGACCGGGACCAGTTCCTCGCGGCGCTGGACCTGACCTTGGCGGGGTTGCGGCTTCAGGCCGGGGCCTGATCCCGGCGCGGCGTGGCTGCGGTCGCGGGGCGCTGCCCCGGACCCCGCGCCTCAATCTCCAGTGGGGCTTGATCTTGCCCGTCGCGCCATCGGCAAGTAGCGGAGGCGCTCCGGCAGTCTGGGCGCCGCCCATCGCACCAGCACCGCGAAACGGCGCAGGAGGCGTTCCTGCCTGGGGGTCCACGGAAGGCCGATGGCCGCTCGGACCTCCGGTGGGAGGAGGCCGATGGAGAGGAAGCTCATCGAGCGGGTGAGAGCCGGGCGGATGAGGGGCCAGAGGAGTCCGATGACCGGGTGGTGGCCCGGTGGCGGCGGCAGGTCGCGAGAGCGTGCCGTCAGCTCGGTCACCACCGCGTTGCGCTCGACCTCCTGCGCCAGCATCTTCCGGTAGTACGGCCAGAACTCCTCGACCGTCTGCGGCATGTCCCGGTCGTGGATGCCGAGGATGCGGCCGACCATCAGCCACTCCGCGTAGAACTGTCGCTCCTCCTCCGGTGTGAACGGCGTGGCGAAGTAGCGGCGCGCGTAGCGGGAGACGGGGAAGCCGGTGGCGTGCACCCAGGCGTAGTGGGCCGGGGTGAGGGCGTGGTAGCGGCGGCCGTGCGGGTCGGTGCCCTGGATGGTGCGGTGGAGTCGGCGCAGGCGGCGGCCCTCCTCGGCCGCGGCCTCGCCCCCGTAGACCCAGAGCATGACCGAGGTCAGCGAGCGCTCTCCGCGGCCCCAGGGGTCGGTGCGGAACACCGAGTGCTCGTCGACGCCCGCTCCGACGGCGGGGTGCGCGACCTGCAGCACGAACGCGGCGGGGAGGGCCAGCAGGGCGCGGATGTCGCCCGCGGTGTCCCAGAGGATTCCGCCGGGCGGGGGCGGTGGCGGGTCCGGGTCGTGCTGCTTCATACAGCAAGGGTGCATCAGAGGGTCGGGATCGCGGCAAGTGACGTCAGCGGCGCATGGTCGCGGCCGCCTTGTAGGTGTGCAGGACGGGCGCCGTTTCGATGCTGGTGACGGCCTCCAGGGCGATGCGTCGGGTCAGGTAGTGGTGCAGGGCATCCGCGTCGGGGCAGACCGCTGCTGTGGTGCTCGGCGGGTTCGCCGTGCACCAGCGGCGTGCGGCGGTGGCCGGCCGCACGCCTCTGGTCGAGCCCTCGCTGTTGCGCGGGCGTTCCTTCCCGGCCGCGCTCGCCACGTCCGTGCTGTTCTTCGCCGTGATGAACGGCGTCATGATCACGGTGGTGCTGCACGTGGAACTTGGCCTGGGCCAGGGGCCATTGGCCGCCGGGCTCACGCTCGTGCCGTGGTCCGTCGGGCTGGCCGTCGCCTCGTGGGCAGCGGGCTCCTGGCTCGTCCCCCGGTACGGAAGCCGGGTCCTGCACTCCGGCATTGCCGTCCTCGCGGTCGGTATCGGGGGCGCCGTCCTCGCCTACGAGACGGCACCCGCCGACCGATACCCGCTCGGTCTGCCGTTCGCTCTGGCCCTCGCGGGTTGTGGGGTGGGCCTGTTCAGTCCGCCGTTCTTCACTGCCGCGCTGCGCGGGGTCTCGCCGCAGGAGGCGGGGTCGGCGGCAGGTCTTCTCAACGCCGTTCAGCAACTCGGCGGCAGCGTTGGCGTGGCCCTCGTGGGCGGTGTCTATCTGACCGGAGCCTCGGCCGGCGAGACCGCGGGCGTCGCGGCACGGCACGCTCTGTGGACGGCCGGGGCTCTGCTCGTCGCCACAGCACTGGCGGCGTGGGCGATGACCGGGCGGGCGAAGGCCGGACGGCGACGGCTCCGGTGAGGGCCGACGCCGCCATCGAGGCCCTAGGACTCGTCCCCGTACCGCTTCGCCAGGTCCGAGGCCAGTTCCGAGACGCAGGTGCAGAGGTCCGTGTCGGTGGTCGGGGCGGGGCGGCACGGGACGATGTGGGCCTGGAGTGGGGGCGGGGGCGGTGGTGGCGGTGGGGCCGGGGTGGGGTGGCGTCGGCGGGCGGAGGTGAGGAGTGCCGCCGCCAGGGCCGCGGCGAGTGCGGCCAGCTGCCCGATCTTGACTTGTACGTCCCACGGAACCAGCGGCATGCCTGTGTCCTACCCGCACGGCACGGGGCCCCAACGCATCGTGTGCGTCGGGGCCCCGTGGAGGGAGGTGGGAACGGTCAGTTGCCGTCGGCCACCTTCGTCAGCTCGTCCGACGCGATGCGGTCGACGTTGCGCCGCACCCGGAACCAGCCGAAGAAGAGCAGTACTCCGACGACCGGGATCAGCATGAGCGTCTTGCGGCTGGTCTCGTCGTTCCACATGAGGACGAGGACCGCCAGGAGGAAGACGATCGTGACGATCTCCGTGACCGGGGAGAACGGGAGGCGGAACTTCGGGCGTTCCACCAGCCCCTGCTTCGCTCGGCGGACGAAGGCCAGGTGGGCGACCATGATCATGACCCAGGTGCCGATGATGCCGATCGAGGAGATTTCGATGACGATCTCGAACGCTTCGGCCGGAACCAGGTAGTTCAGGCCGACACCGAGCACGGCGACGCCCGCGGTGAGCAGGATGCCGCCGAACGGCACCTGGCTCTTGTTCATCTTGGCGGTGAACTTCGGCGCGGAGCCCGACATGGCCATGGAGCGCAGGATGCGGCCCGTGGAGTAGAGGCCCGAGTTCAGCGAGGACATCGCGGCGGTGAGGACCACCAGGTTCATGATGTCGCCCACGCCACCGACGCCCAGCTTCGAGAACAGCGTCACGAACGGGCTCTCGCCCGCGGTGTACGAGGTGGACGGCAGCAGCAGCGCGAGCAGCAGCACCGAACCGCAGTAGAACAGGCCGACGCGCCACATGATCGAGTTCACCGCGCGCGGGACGACCTTCTGCGGCTCTGCGGTCTCGCCCGCCGTGACGCCGACCAGTTCGAGGGCCGCGTACGCGAAGACGACACCTTGCATCACGAGGATCACGGCCATGGTGCCGCTGGGCATCCAGCCGCCGTTGTCCGTGATCATGTGCAGGCCTGGTGTGTGGCCGTCGACCGGGTGCTGCGTGGCCACCAAGAAGATGCCCACGAAGAGGAAGGCCACCAGGGTGGCCACCTTGACGATCGAGAACCAGAACTCCATCTCGCCGAAGTACTTCACCGAGACGAGGTTCACGGCGAGGACCACCGCGAGTGCGATCAGCGCGAGCACCCACTGCGGGATGCTCGTGAAAGCGCTCCAGTACTGGGTGTAGAGGGCGACCGCCGTGATGTCGGCGATGCCCGTCATCGACCAGTTCAGGAAGTACATCCAGCCGGCGACGTAGGCGCCCTTCTCGCCGAGGAACTCACGCGCGTACGAGACGAAGGAACCGGACGAGGGCCGGTAGACGACCATTTCACCGAGGGCGCGCACCACCAAGTACGCGAAGATCCCGCAGATCAGGTAGGCGAAGACGAGGGCGGGGCCCGCGTCGTGCAGCCGCCCGCCGGCGCCGAGGAAGAGTCCGGTGCCGATCGCGCCGCCGATGGCGATCATGTTGATGTGGCGGCTCTTGAGGGCCTTGCTGTAGCCGGCGTCGCCCGCGTCGGCGGGCGCCTGGGAGGCATCTGTGCGGGATGCGTCCGTGGCCGTGTTGAGGGCGTCCTTGCTCACGAGGGGGTGTCCACTCTGTGGTGCCCGGCGACGTGGGGGTCGCCGGGGTCCGGAACGTGCTTCGGTCCGCATCACCCCTGACGGCGTGCGGACCGAGGGGCACCTTCCCCCAAAGATCGCTCCCGACGCGGTGGCGTAGATCACATAGCGTCGCTTCTCACATGGCGACACCCCCCTGGACGTGGAACCGGATGAGGCGTATGGGGCGTTGGAGGTGCCCACTGGCTGCCGCCGACTGCTTTCACACCAGTGGTGTCTCAGCGATACTGTTGAACCCGAATCCGAGAGGCGGACATGACGACGGACATCGAGCACGACGACACGCTGACCGTCGACGAACTGGCGGCGCGCGCGGGCGTCACGGTCCGCACCATCCGCTTCTACAGCACGCGGGGCCTGCTGCCGCCGCCCGTGATCGGACCGCGCCGGGTGGGGCACTACGGCCCCGACCACGTCGCGCGGCTCGCGCTGATCGAGGAGTTGCAGCACCAGGGCATGACGCTGGCCGCGATCGAGCGCTATCTGGAGCAGCTGCCCCCCGATCTGAGCGCGCGCGACCTGGCCATCCACCGTGCGGTGGTGGCGAGTTGGGCCCCTGACGCGGTCGAGACCTTGACCCGGAGCGAGCTCGATCTGCGCGCGGGCCGGGAGCTGACCGGGGAGCATCTGGCGCAGCTCGCGGCGATGGACGTGCTGACCGAAGAGGGCGACGACACGTTCCGCTGCGATACGGGGCAGTTGCGGCTCGGCGTCCAACTCCTCGACGTACCCCTGTCGTTGGACGCGATCCTGGCCTCGCGCGAGGTACTGGTGGAGCACTCGCGGGGCGCGGCGCAGGAGCTGGCCCGCCTCTTCAGTGACGAGGTGGCGCAAAGGGCCGAGCAGGACGTGAAGTCGCTGTCGGCCCATATGCAACCGCTGGTCGTTCAGGCGCTGTTGACGGCGTTCCAGCGTTCCCTGAAGGAGGAGCTGCGGGAGGCGTTCCGCGCCACGGACCGCCTCCCGTAGACACCTGCCGAAGACACCGGCCCCCAAGGGCGCCAGTCCTCGTCAGTCCTTGAACGTCTCGCCCTTCTCGGCCTTCTCCACCAGCAGCACGGGCGGCAGGAAGCGGTCGCCGTAGCGGCCTGCCAACTCCCGTGCGCGGGCTACGAATCCGGACAGGCCGCCCTCGTAGCCATTGATGTACTGGAGCACGCCGCCGGTCCAGCCGGGGAAGCCGATGCCGAAGATGGAGCCGATGTTGGCGTCCGCGACGGATGTCAGTACGCCCTCCTCGATGAGGCGCACCGTGTCGAGCGCCTCCGAGAAGAGCATCCGCTCCTGCATGTCTTTGAACGGGATCTCCGTTCCGGGCTTGGTGAAGTGCTCGCGCAGCCCCGGCCACAGGCCGGCCCGCTTGCCGTCCTCGCCGTACTCGTAGAAGCCCGCTCCCCCGCTGCGGCCCGGCCGCCCGAACTCGTCGACCATGCGGTCGATGACGGCCTCGGCGGGGTGCGTCTCCCAGGTGCCGCCGGCCTCGACGATCGCGGCCTTCGTCTCCTCGCGGATCTTGCGGGGCAGCGTGAGGGTCAGCTCGTCCATCAGGGAGAGCACCTTGGCGGGGTAGCCGGCCTGGCCCGCCGCCTGCTCCACGGACGCGGGCTCGACGCCCTCGCCGACCATCGCGACGCCCTCGTTGATGAAGTGCCCGATGACGCGCGAGGTGAAGAAGCCGCGCGAGTCGTTGACCACGATGGGCGTCTTGCTGATCTGCCGGACGAGGTCGAAGGCGCGGGCGAGGGCCTCGTCGCCGGTACGCCCGCCCTTGATGATCTCGACGAGCGGCATCTTGTCGACGGGCGAGAAGAAGTGCAGGCCGACGAAGTCGTCCTGCCGCTCGACGCCCTCGGCGAGCGCGGTGATCGGCAGGGTGGACGTGTTGGAGCAGAGCAGCGCGTCCGGCTCGACGATGTCCTGGATCTCCTGGAACACCTTGTGCTTGAGCGACGGGTCCTCGAAGACGGCCTCGATGACGGCGTCGCAGCCCGCCACGGCCTGCGGGTCGGAGGCGGGGGTGATGCGGGCGAGCAGTGCGTCCGCCTTCTCCTGGGTGGTGCGACCGCGCTTGACGGCCTTGGCGCACAGCTTCTCGGAGTACGCCTTGCCCTTGGCGGCGGCCTCCGCGGATACGTCCTTCAGGACCACCTCGATGCCCGCGCGGGCGCACGAGTAGGCGATGCCCGCGCCCATCATGCCGGCGCCGAGGACGGCGACCTTGTTGACCTTGCGGGGCTCTACGCCCTTGGGGCGGTTGGCGCCCGAGTTCACGGCCTGGAGGTCGAAGAAGAACGCCTGGATCATGTTCTTAGCGGTCTGCCCGGTGACCAGCTCGGTGAAGTAGCGGGCCTCGATCGCGAGGGCGTTCTCGAAGTCGACCTGCGAGCCCTCGACGGCCGCCGCGAGGATGTTGCGCGGCGCCGGGTACGGGGCGCCGTTCAGCTGCTTCTTCAGGTTCGCCGGGAAGGCGGGCAGGTTCGCGGCGAGCTTGGGGCTGGCCGGGGTGCCACCGGGGATGCGGTAGCCGGGCTTGTCCCAGGGCTGCTGCGACTCGGGGTTGGCGTCGATGAAGGCCCGCGCCTTCTCGGTCATCTCCTCGCGGGTTGCGGCCACTTCGTGGATGAGGCCGTTCTCCAGCGCGCGCTTCGGGGCGTACTGGGTGCCCTGGAGCAGCACCTTGAGGAGCGCGTCGGCGATGCCCATGAGGCGGACGGTGCGGGTGACGCCGCCCCCCGCGGGAAGCAGGCCGAGCGTGACCTCGGGGAGGCCGATCTTGGAGCCGGGGGCGTCGAGGGCGACGCGGTGGTGGCTGGCGAGCGCGATCTCGTAACCGCCGCCCAGGGCCGCGCCGTTGATGGCCGCGACGACCGGCTTGCCGAGCGTCTCGATGCGGCGCAGCGAGTTCTTGATGCCGATGCCGGTCTCGAAGACGGACTGGGCGTCCTCGGGGCCCGCCTTCATCATGTCCTTGAGGTCGCCGCCCGCGAAGAAGGTCTTCTTGGCGGAGGTGTAGATGAACCCGCGGATCGAGTCCGGGGTCGCGGCCAGTTCGGCCTCGGCGCGGTCGGCGATCGCGGCGATGGAGTCCTTGAACGCCTGGTTCATGGTGTTCGCGGACTGGTTGGGGTCGTCGAGGACGAGCGTGACGATGCCGGTGTCGTCCTGCTCCCAGCGGATGGTGGTGCTCTCGGTCATCTGCGTAGCTCCGTAAGGGGGTTCGGGACGAGGGTCAGACGCGCTCGACGACGGTGGCGATGCCCATGCCGCCGCCCACGCACAGCGTGGCCAGGCCGTACCGCTTGTCCTGGCGCTCCAGCTCGTCGACGAGGGTGCCGAGGATCATCGCGCCGGTGGCGCCCAGCGGGTGGCCCAGCGCGATCGCGCCGCCGTTGACGTTGACCTTGTCCAGGGACAGGCCCATGTCCTTGACGAAGCGCAGCACGACCGCCGCGAACGCCTCGTTGATCTCGACGAGGTCGATGTCGTCGATGGTCAGACCCGCCTTGGCGAGCGCCTTGCGGGAGGCGGGCGCGGGCCCGGTGAGCATGATGGTCGGCTCCGAGCCGGAGACCGCGACGGAGACGATGCGGGCGCGCGGCGTCAGCTCGTAGCGCTCGCCGACCTCGCGGGAGCCGATGGCGACCAGCGAGGCGCCGTCGACGATGCCGGAGGAGTTGCCCGCGTGGTGCACGTGGTCGATCTTCTCGACCCAGTGGTACTTCTGGAGCGCGACCGCGTCGAAGCCGCCGAGGTCGCCGATGTCCTTGAACGACGCCTTCAGCTTGCCGAGCGAGTCGGCCGTCGTGCCGGGGCGCAGGTGCTCGTCGTGGTCGAGCACGGTCAGGCCGCTGCGGTCCTTGACCGGCACGATCGAGCGCGTGAAGCGGCCGTCCTTCACGGCGGCGGCCGCCCGCTCCTGCGACATGGCGGCGTACTCGTCGACGTCACGCCGCGAGAAGCCCTCGATCGTGGCGATGAGGTCGGCGCCGATGCCCTGCGGCACGAACCCGGTCTCGTACGAGGTCATCGGGTCCATCGCCCAGGCGCCGCCGTCCGTGCCCATCGGCACGCGCGACATCGACTCGACGCCGCCGGCGAGGACGAGGTCCTCCCAGCCCGAACGGACCTTCATCGCCGCCAGGTTGACGGCTTCGAGGCCCGAGGCACAGAAGCGGTTCTCCTGTACGCCGGCCACCGTGTCGGGCAGTCCGGCCGCGATGGCGGCGATGCGCGCGATGTCGGAGCCCTGGTCGCCGATCGGTCCTACGACGCCGAGCACGATGTCGTCGATCGCGGCCGGGTCGAGGTCGGGGAAGCGGGCCTGGATCTCGTGGATCAGGCCGACGACCAGGTCGATCGGCTTGGTGCCGTGCAGGGAGCCGTTGGCCTTGCCGCGGCCGCGCGGGGTGCGGATCGCGTCGTATACGTACGCGTCTGTGGTCACGGGAGGTGCCTTTCGAAGTGGGCCGTACTGGGGTACGCGGAGAGGTCGGTCAGGACAGCAGCGAACGCCCGATGATCTCCTTCATGATCTCGGTCGTGCCGCCGTAGATGGTCTGGATGCGCCCGTCGGTGAACGCCTTCGCGACGCGGTACTCGGTCATGTACCCGTACCCGCCGTGTAGTTGGAGGCAGCGGTCGGCGACCCTTTTCTGAAGTTCGGTCGCCCACCACTTGGCCATGGAGGCGTGCACCGCGTCGAGGGTGCCGTCGGAGTGGTCCTCGATGCAGCGGTCGAGGAACGTGCGGGTGACGGCGCACTCGGTGGCCATCTCGGCGATCTCGAAGCGGATGTGCTGCTTCGCGGCGAGCGGTCGACCGAATGCCTCGCGCTCCTTCACGTACTGGGTGGTGATCTCCAATAGGTGCTCGGAGGCGGCGATCGCGGCGACGGCGATGCCCATGCGCTCCTGCGCAAGGTTCGTCATCAGGTGGACGAAGGCGCCGTTGAGCTCGCCGAGCAGGTTCTCCTTCGGGACGCGGACGTCGTTGAAGAACAGTTCGGCGGTGTCCTGGGCCTTCTGGCCGATCTTGTCGAGATTGCGGCCGCGCTCGAAGCCCTCCATGCCGCGCTCGACGACGAGCAGCGAGAGCCCGTGCGCGCCACCTTCGGGGGTCGTCTTGGCGACGACGACGACGAGGTCGGCGAGGATCCCGTTGGAGATGAAGGTCTTCGAGCCGTTGAGCAGCCAGTGGTCGCCCTTGTCCTCGGCGGTGGTGCGGATGCCCTGGAGGTCGGATCCGGCGCCGGGTTCGGTCATGGCGATGGCGCTGATGATCGAGCCCTCGCAGAAGCCGGGCAGCCAGCGCCGTTTCTGCTCCTCGGTGCCGAGCGAGGTCAGGTACGGGCCGATGATGTCGTTGTGCAGGCCGACGGCGAGACCGGAGGCGCCCGCGCGCGTGAACTCCTCGGCGAGCACGGCGGGGTAGCGGAAGTCGGCGTTGCCGCCGCCCCCGAACTCCTCGGGCACGGCGAGCCCGAGCAGGCCCTGGCGCCCGGCGGCGAGCCAGGCCTCACGGGAGACGACGCCGTCCTTCTCCCACTGCTCGTAGTGCGGCGTCACCTCCTTGGCGAGGAAGGTGCGCACGGTCTCGCGGAACGCCTCGTGCTCGGCGGTGAACAGGCGTCGTTCCATGCTCGCGATCAACTGCCTTTCGTAGTGGGCCCGTTCGTGGGCTCGTTCAGTGCCGGTACGTCCCAGTCGCGGGCGACGTCGGAGGTGTCGGCGCCTGGCTGGGCGGGGCCCGAGTGGACGCTGGTGGGGGTGGCGGAGAAGCGGGGTGCGGGCGCCGGCTGGGTGAGGCCGCCGTGGTCGACGAAGGTGCCGCGGGCGGCGAGCTGCGGGTGGTGCGGGGCCTCGCCGAGGGTGAGCACGGGCGCGACGCAGGCGTCCGAGCCCTCGAAGACGGCGGCCCACTCATCCCGCGTACGTTCCTTGAAGCGGGCGGTGACGGCGGCGCGCAGCTCGTCCCAGCGGCCCAGGTCGCCGCGGGCGTCGGCCACCTCGCCGAGTCCGAGGAGTTCGGCGAACTCGGCGTAGAACCGCTGCTCGAGGGCGCCGACCGCCATGTGCTTGCCGTCGGCCGTCTCGTACGTGCCGTAGAACGGGGCGCCGCCGTCGAGGAGGTTGGCCCCGCGCCGGTCCTGCCAGCCGCCGGCCGCGAGCATCCCGTGGATCATCGTGCTCAGGTGTGCGGTGCCGTCGACGATCGCGGCGTCGACGACCTGTCCCGTGCCGGTGTCTCGGGCGTGGTGCAGGGCGGCGAGGATGCCGACGACGAGGTACAGGGAGCCGCCCGCGTAGTCGCCGAGCAGGTTCGCGGGGGCCACGGGCGGCCGGTCGGGGTCGCCGGTCATGCCGAGGGCACCGGTCAGCGCGATGTAGCCGATGTCGTGGCCCGCGCGCTGGGCGAGCGGGCCATCCTGGCCCCAGCCGGTCATCCGGCCGTAGACCAGCTTCGGGTTCCGGTGGTGGCACGCGTCGGGGCCGATGCCGAGCCGCTCGGCGACGCCCGGCCGGTATCCCTCGATCAACACGTCGGCGCGCGCGGCGAGTTGCAGCACCCGCTCGGCGCCGTCCGCCGCCTTCAGGTCGACGACCACGGAGCGCTTGTTGCGGTTCGTGACGTCGTACTCCGGGGGGACGCCGAGCGCCTGGCCGCCGGGGCGGTCGACGCGTACGACGTCGGCCCCGAGGTCGGCGAGGAGCATCGCGGCGAAGGGGCCCGGGCCGATCCCGGCCAGCTCTACCACGCGCATCCCGGCGAGCGGGCCGCCGGTGCGGGGGGCGCTTTCCGTGCCTGCCACTGCCATTCCGGGCCGTCCTCAGCTTGTGACACCATTGATGTAACACCAGTGATGCTATGAACCTGGGCCGGTCGACACAAGACCCTGGCGAGCAAGCGCTTAGCCAATTCTCTGGTTGCGCCCCACCGGCGTCGCGCCCTCGGGGCTCCGCCCCGGACCCCGCGCCTCAATCGCCGGCGGGGCTTGATTTGCCGCAGGGGCTTGATCTATCAAGCCCCTGCGGCGATTGAGCAGGCCCGCCCGGCAGGGCTTTCGGGAAGGGGTGGGGCGGGGGG